>CAZTNO010000192.1:0-5971 GCA_964614865.1 uncultured Clostridia bacterium | reverse complement strand
AACAACCAGCGCCCGGTCTCGGCCGCCGTGCTGCTCGCGCTGGCCGAAGCCTTCCGCATCGACATCGCCGCCTTCTCGGCCGGCGAGAGCGACCGCCTGCTTTCGGCGCTGTCGGAAGCGTTGACCGACCCGCTGTTCGAACTCCTGAACCACTTTCTCAACCGGATCAAACACCCGATCCCCTTCCCTTCTGCATTGCAGGGTCTGCGCCAAATCCAGGTCACGTCGATCCAGCCTCCCCTCCGCTTGCTCGCCAAACGCCGGAGATCCTGTAACCAGACCTCTCGGAAACAGGTACTCCTGAGGTTCCACTTGGGGTGTATTCAGTAAAAGCCTAAACTGGCGTTGGGAAACAAGAAGTTCCCGTACCCAGCCAGAGTCCAGCATTGGGTCATCCTCTTCAGCAAAGTACCCCCCCACACTACTCCACCGGTATTGAGAAGCCGTTGCCACCAAACCTGCCCGGACCGGGTTTTGCAATACGTAAACAATCGCTTGAAGAAGGTAAGAATCGTCCTGGATCAGAGTGGAACGAAACCGGTCAGCAAAAACCGCACCTTTCCCGCCGATGTTTTTACGGTACCACTGCCCATAACGGGTCCCCACTTGCCGCATCAAATCGGTCATTCGTCCGGACCGGTTTTGCAAGAGCAAATGGAAGTGGTTGTCCATCAGGCAATAGGCATAGAGAGGCTGTCGGTATTGTTGCGAAGATTCGGCCATAATCCGCAAAAACCTCTCCTTGCACTCATCGCCGGCCAAAATCGGTTCACCGTTGTGGCCCCGGTTCATCACGTGGTGAAACGCCCCTGACCAAGTCAATCGGGAATGTCGCATGATTCAGGTATGGGATAAAATTGTCAAATTGTCAAGGTCCGTCCCTCAAAAATGCGCGGGCGGCGGCGAGGTCGGCGCCGATCTGCTCTGCCAGCGCCGCCGCGGAGGAGAACGCCCGCACCTCGCGCAGGCGCGCGAGCAGGTGGATGCGCACCCGCTCCCCATAGACCGGGCGGTTGAAGTCGAGCAGGTGGGTTTCCACCCGGACTTCGCCATGAAACGTGGGCACGGGGCCGATGTGGGTGACCGAGTCGTACGAGCGGCCGGCAATCTCGGTGCGGCTGACGAACACCCCCGGCGGCAGGAGGCGGTTTTCGGACTCAAGGTTGAGGGTGGGAAAGCCCAGGGTGCGGCCGCGCCCGTCGCCTCGCACCACCGTGCCGGCAATTTCGTAGGGGCGTCCGAGCATGCGGGCCGCGGCGGCGACGTCTCCCGCCGCCAGCCGGTGGCGGATCGCCGAACTCGACACCCGCTGTCCGTCGACTTCGACCGCAGGCACGGTGACGACCTCGAGGCCGCAGGCCCCGGCGTGCCCGGCCAGGAAGTCGCGATCGCCCTGCCTTCCCCGGCCGAAGCGAAAATCCTCACCGACCACCACCACCCTGGCGCGGAGCGTTTTTCCCAGCACGCCCGCGATAAACGATTCGGCGGGCCAGTCGACCACCTCGGCGAACGGCAAAACGAACAGGTGGCCCACGGCGATTTCGCCGAGCGATTTTCGCCGCTGCTCCTCGGTCTGGATCAAGCGCAGATCGTGGCCCAGGTGGATGCGCGGGTGGGGGAAAAAGGTCAGCAGCACCGAGGCCAGCCCACGCCGTACCGATTCCTGGGTGGCCCGCTCGACGATGCGGCGGTGGCCGAGGTGGAAGCCGTCGAAGTTGCCGATGGCCACCACGCTCTCGCGGGGCAGGGGGAAAAGGGCGGTAAGCAGGGGGGGGGGCGGCTGGCTCATGGACCGGGAGGCTGCACGGCCGCCGTCACCTCGGTCCGCTGGATCAGGTTGCCCGCGTCCCAGGGGTGGAACGGCCGGGCCAGGGTCATCAGGAAGAGCAACAGGAACACGATCCACATCAACGTGCCGGCGCGATGGCTTCTGGCGGTGAACTCGGCCAGCACCTCCTCGTGCACCCGGCGTTCGAGGGTCTCCTCGGTTTTGGAGGGTTCGCAGGTGCGGATCATCCCCTTGTTGACCAGGTTGAAGAGGTTCTTGTAGATCTTGTACTCGGTGAACAGCCCCATCTCGACCAAATCGCGCACCCGGTTCTTGCCGTTGATGTGCTTGAGCAGGCTGACTTCGGTCTCGGACAGCGACACGGTGCCGGTGGTTTGGTTCCGCTCGGGTTCGTCGTCGTATTCCGAGACCAGGGTGACCTTGATAGCGCCCAGGTTGATCGCTTCGAAGACGATCTCCTCGCTGGGGATCACCCGTTTGATCAGGGGCCACTCGTCCAGCATCTGCACCCCTTCCATGATCAGGTTGTCGGTGGGCAAAGGGTCCAGGGTGCGCATCGACGCATCCAGCTGGTCCATGACCTTGAAGTTGTACTCGCCTTTCTTCCAGGTGAACAGTGAGAGGACAATCTGCACCGCCTGGGTTTTCAGGGCCACCGGCACCGTCCCCTCGTCGATCAGCCCCATGCCGACCAGGATTTCGCCCACCTTCTGCCCGGTACGCTTCTGGATCGACAGGGCCCTTTGCAGCATCTCCTCGCTGATGACCTCCTGCTTGACCAGCACGCTCCCCACCCGCATTTCGAGTTTTTTGGGGAAGGCGTCGATCCCCACCACCAGGCCGTCCTCGAACAGGATGGTGATGAACCCTTCGGGGCTGTTGAAGGTCAGGATGCCCGACTTCTTCTGCAGCGAGATGAGTTGCAGGATGTCGGGGACCTTGAACTCGCGCAGGGTTCCCTTAAAAGCCATCGTACTCCCCCATCACCGAGTAGGCGTTGATGAACAGGTAGAGGAGGATCGCCCCCAGCCCCAGCCAGTGGAACAGCAGGGGGACGGTGGCAAAGCGCAGGGCGCCGAACACCGCAACCGCCCCCAGCACCACGAAGGGCAGCAGCAGGATCTGGCGCAGCACCACCTTGTCCTGGCCAAGCAACGCCTGCCCGGGCAGAATCAGAGACACCAGCAGGGTCCCCAGCAGCAGCCGGCCCTGTCGTTTCTGGATCTCGTTTTCCTTGATTACCTTGGCGTCGTAGAACACCGGATCCTTGAGCAGAAAGAGCTGATAACACTCTTCGCAGAGGTTTTTGGTGACCCCGTTCTGGTGGATGATCCGCTCGCATTTGGAACAGTAGGCGCTGTCGCCGTAGAACTGGAACCGGCTGCGGAGGAGAACGACGATCCCCGCCATCATCAGCAGCAGCCAGAACACGGGCAGGCGGAAGAACTCTCCCAGCGTGCGCAGGGCGATCCGGCCCAGCGGGTGCCCTTCGTCGCCGGGAGCGAGCACCTGGCGCCACAGGAACCCCACCGGCAATTCGATCCGCGGTGCGCGGGGCTGGCCAGGCGAGCGATCGACCAGTTTCGGGTAGCGTTTGGCGTACGAATCGAGCACGGCGGCGTCGCCTTTGAGCCGCAGAGCCTGGGCGAAGAGGCGAAGCGCGGCGGGATCGTGCTCGTCCAGGTTCAGCGCCTCCTTGCCGGCAGTGACGCTCTCCTCGA
This sequence comes from uncultured Clostridia bacterium, assembly GCA_964614865.1. Lineage (GTDB taxonomy): Bacteria > Acidobacteriota > Aminicenantia > UBA2199 > UBA2199 > CAZTNO01. The sequence continues at coordinate 2,461 of CAZTNO010000192.1, read as the reverse complement.
CCCGGCCCCCCGCCAGGTGGATGGCGGCCAGCAGGTTGTACTTGAGCAGCGAGCCGAAACCGGCCGATGTGGAGCGCAAGATCTGCAGCGCCCGGTCGGGCTGTTTCTGGTGCCAGCAGGCCCAGGCCAGGGCGGTCTTGACTTCGTCATCGAGGTGCCCCACCTGCGCGTCGGGCAGCAGTTTGCCCAGCGAGATGGAGCGGGCCGTCTGGAACGACTCGGTGGTCACCGTCCGCTCGAGGGTGCGATTGAAGCTGTAGAGGATGGAGCCGACCACCACCGCAGCCAGCAGGAACCGGACCGCGCGGCGCTCCCCATCCTCCAGAAACACGTACAGGACGCCGACGATCAGGAACGGGTAGTAGGCCCAGCCGCCCAAAAACAGCAGCGGGAACAGGAAGGCCGCGCAAAAGAGGAGGAGGGTCAGGGTCGAGGGGCGGGCTTTCTTCCAGCGGGTGACGTCGCTGATGGCCAGCCGGAAGTACTTGCGAAACACGGTCAGGGAAAACGCGAACCACAAGAACAGCACCGACCAGTAGAGGGCGTTCAGGACCGTGTTGAGCAGCAGGAACGAGGGGGAAAAACCGGCCGCGATGGAACGGAGTTGGCGGACCACCGGGCGGAACCCCGGGAACAGCGGGAAGCCGTCGGGGAGGCGGATCAGCCGGTCGACTACCGGCCAGGCGTCGGGCTGGATCTCCAGCACCTTGTCGTAGCAGATCCGGGCCAGGTCGGGCTTGCCCGCCGCGGCCAGGTGATCCCCCAGCTGCCCCAACTGGGTGGAAAACTCCAGCAGGTCGCCCTGGGCCAGCGAGGAGGCATCGAGGCCGGCAAACACGGCCCGGGCCCCTTCGTCGTCGCCGACCGACTGGAAGTAACTCCCCTTGCGCAAGTCGCCCCAGGGATCGGCAGAAGCTCCGAGCAAGGCGGCCAGCCCCAGCAGGATCACCACTCCCAGCCAACGCCGGACCATGGTCAATTCACCGGATGCTTGCCGGCGACCGCCCGCAGGTTGGTCAAGACATCCCCCAGGAATGTCTCCTCGACCTCGGTGAGGTTGCCCCGGGTTTTGCGCTGGAGTTCACCGAGCAGGTCCAGGAACAGGTGTCCGCCGTCGAGGTTCAGCCGTTTCTCCCCGCTGAGGGGGTCGGGAATCTCGCCGAAGTGGATCATGGCCTGGGTGGTGAGAAAGACGACGATGGCGCGGATGTCACGGGGGGGAGCAGAAACCTTCTCGCTCATGGCGGCCACTATACCACAATCGTTTTTTTCCGGCAATCCGCCCGAAAAGTGACCGCGGAACCCTCAGAACGTGACCCCCAGGGTCACCCCGGCGGTGAACCCGCCCAGGGTGAAGGAGACCTTGTTGTCGGGATCGCGGTCGTTTTCCCCGGCGGCGGTGCGGTAACCCGCCTGGGCTCCGGCGTAGAAGCTCTTGCTCAGGGGCAGGGCCAGCAGCACGTCGCCGCGAAATCCGAAAACCGAAGTGGAGTACTCCTCGCTGAAGGCCTCCTCCTTGACGTGGAAGTAGCAGCCGCCGGCCTGCACGGCCAGGGCCAGTTTGCCTGCGAGCGGCAGGGTCAGGCCGGCACCCAGCGAAGCCATCTGCTGGTCGGCCCGGGCCTCGTCGCCCAGTCCGGGGACGGTCCCCTTCACCATCGACATGGCGCCGGCGACAAAGACGTAGACCGGCCCCTTCACCTGGTAGCCGAGCTGCAGCTCGGGCAAGACCACCGTCTTGCCGTAGACCTCCTGGAAGTCCGTATCGGCGGGCAGCATCACGCCACCGGTCAGGCTCAGCCCGAACCGCTTGTCGGCCGCGGGCAGGGAGGCCACCACCATCAGCAACACCAGCGCAACCAGCGATTTTTTCATGGGTTCACCTTAGGGTTCCGGGGCAGATCTTGCCGCACCCGCCGGCAAAAGTCAACCCGGGCAGCGGCCTCGGCTGGCAGGCATCGCCCCCGCCGGACCCAGCGCGCACCCAGCCAATCCTTGAATGATCAAGGAATCTATTCTTACCGCGTATATCCCACGGGAAGAGCTGGCTGTCGGGTCTCAATCCTTGAATGATCAAGGAATCTATTCTTACGTCTTGCCAGAGTCCGGAGGTTCCCGGACACACGTCTCAATCCTTGAATGATCAAGGAATCTATTCTTACGGAATCATGCGTAACAAAATCTGGCTGGTGACAAACGTCTCAATCCTTGAATGATCAAGGAATCTATTCTTACCATGGACAAGCAGTTGATGGAGAAGCTGGTGGCGTTCGTCTCAATCCTTGAATGATCAAGGAATCTATTCTTACAGACGCCATTGTTACCAGACATGACGATGACGGTATGTCTCAATCCTTGAATGATCAAGGAATCTATTCTTACTGAAGTTGTGCAAATCTCTTTTCAGGTTGGAAAACAGTCTCAATCCTTGAATGATCAAGGAATCTATTCTTACAGACTA
>CAZTNO010000191.1:0-5971 GCA_964614865.1 uncultured Clostridia bacterium | reverse complement strand
ACTTGCCGGGAACCAGGCGTTTCATCAGGCGGTAGGCGGTGGTGGGCATGTTCGCCCAGGTGGCGATTTCGGAGAAATCGGGCAGGATGAAGCTGAGCAGTTTCTGGTTGGAGGCCTTCTTGATCTTGAGCACGCGCTCGATGGCGGCCCGGTTGCGGATGTCGACGCCGAGGCCGTAGATGGTGTCGGTGGGGTAGATGACGATGCCGCCCCGCTCCAGCACCTCTTTGGCACGTCGAATCAGGCGGGCCTGCGGGTACTCGGGGTCGATCTGCTGTATTTCGATGGCCATGTCATTTGCTCCCTGTACCGTTTTATAGCCTAAAGCCCGCGGTAGCGCAAGGGGGGGGCGCCCTCCGCCCGACAGGGGGGTGACCCGCCTTGACAGCCCCGAAGGCTGCCGCTACAATCAGCCACCGCCGGCAAGACCGGGTGGCCGGTTTTTTATTACCCAGGAGACCTTTCCATGCGCATCGGCTATCCCTGCCTGAACCACTCGCTGACCTGCCGCGGCAACCACTCGTTCCGGCTGGCCTCCTTTTCGGAAACCCGCTTTTTGGACACCGTGGCGGCCAACCTGGATTGCCTTGCCGCCATCCTCGACTTCAACGAAACCCACCGGATCGGCTTCTTCCGCCTGACCTCCGACCTGGTGCCGTTTGCCTCCCACCCGGTCTGCAATGTGCCCTGGCAAAGGCTCTTTGCCGGTCGCCTGGCCGAATTGGGCGCGCGCATCCGCGGCCTCGACCTGCGCATCTCCATGCACCCCGACCAGTTCACCCTGCTCCACTCGCCTCGCCCCGAGGTAGTGGCCCGCAGCGTGGCCGAACTCGTCTACCACGCCGAGGTGCTCGATTTGCTGGGGCTCGACCTTTCGGCCCGGATCCAGATCCACGTCGGCGGGGTCTATGGCGACAAGAAGGCGGCCATGACCTCCTTTGCCACCGGCTTTGCCCTCCTGCCGGAGAGGGTCCGGCCGCGCTTGACCCTGGAGAACGACGACCGGCTGTATTCGGTGTCCGATTGCCTGGAGCTGGCGGAGCGGACCGGAGTGCCGGTGCTGTTCGACTGGTTTCACCACGCCCTGCTGCCGGGGGGGCTGGCAGCAAAAAAAGCCATGGCCCTGTCTGCTGCCACCTGGAGCGGAGAGTACGGGCGACCGATGATGGACTACTCCTCGCAACAGCCGGGGGGGCGCAAGGGCAGCCATGCCCTGACGCTTGACGACCAGGACTTCCTGGTCTTTGCCGCCGCCGCTGCGCCCTATGATCCCGATGTCATGCTGGAGATCAAGGACAAGGAAAAGAGCGCGATCCGCGCAATGAAGCTGCTCTGGGGCTGACCCGCCCCCGCTTTTCCAGAGGCGAAAACAGGGGGATATCCCCGTTTTCCCTGGCGGCAGTGTTTTTTTTGGCCCGGGCAGTTATACTAGAAACATGTCCCCACTGGGAGTTGTATCGTGTTTCACATCCTGAGCGTCGACGGCTCGGTGTACAACGTCCCGCTCGAGTCGTTGCAAAAGCGCGAGGAGCTCAAACGGGTAGTTCGTCCCGAGCCCGCTGGCGAGAATGCTGCAAATCCGCAAACGGAGGCCTTTCGCCCTCCCGGCCGGCGCAAGACCGTTTCTGCCACCGATGGGGAGGCGGCAAACCAACCCGGGCAGCGGGAATTGAGCTATGCCCAGAAGTCGTACCGGGAGGCCATCCACGTCGATGACGAGCGCAGGGAGCTGCTGCATGCCTTCGAGATCATGAGCAGTCCGGTGCTCACCCTGCCCCCCGAAATGAGCGTTGCCGAGGGCTGGCGCACCTTCCAGAAAAACGCGATCCGTCACATGCCGGTCCTGTCGGCGCAGGGCGAGATCATGGGCATCGTCTCCGAGCGGGATCTGTTGACCCAGCTGATCGTCCGCGGCGAGACCATCGAGAGCGCCACCAACCGGCAGATCGCCGACGTGATGACACGCAAGGTGATCAGCGCCAGCCGGGAAACCGACATCCGCCGCATCGCCCGCGCCATGTTCGAAAACCACATCGGCACCATGCCGATCGTCGGCCCCGACCGTGATCTCCGCGGCATCATCACCCGCAGCGACATCCTGTTCGCCCTGATCCACTACGGGCCGCTGAAACTCTGGGCCTAGCGTTTTTTTCGCAGCGTTGACTCGACTCACCCCGGTGGCTACAATCCGCTGTGAGTGGGGGCAATTCTTGAAACAGATCTGCGTTTTCTGTGGTTCGAGTGCGGGCGGGAAACCGGAGTATGCCGAGGCAGCCTGTGCCCTGGGCACGTTGCTGGCCCAGCGCGGGCTCGGCCTGGTCTACGGTGGCGGAAAGGTGGGGTTGATGGGCCACCTGGCCCGGGCAGTGTTGGCAGGCGGGGGGACGGTGATCGGCGTGATCCCGCGGGCGCTGCTCGAAAAAGAGGTCGCCCTGACCACCGTGACCGAGCTTGTGGTGGTCGAGTCCATGCATGCCCGCAAAACGGAGATGGCGCGCCTGGCTGACGGCTTCATCGCCTTGCCCGGGGGGATCGGCACCCTGGAGGAGTTCTTCGAGGTGTGGACTTGGGCTCAGCTGGGCTTGCACGAAAAACCCTGCGGATTGCTCGACGTCGAGGGCTACTTCGCCCCGCTGATCGGCTTCCTGGATGTCGTGGCGGACCAGGGGTTCATCCAGGCCGCCCACCGGCAGATGGTGCTGGTCGAGCAACAAGCCGAAGTCATGCTGGCGCGCATGGCTTCCTACCGGGCGCCGGTGGTCGACAAGGCGGCCTGGGCGCTACGCCGCGGCGAAGAGTAGTCTTTTAGTCATTCGAAAAAACCTTTCTCCGGAAATCCCCGCGCCACCGCACATCCTGCTCCCCCCGGCTCTTCGCCACCCCCCTCCCGTGAGGGGGGTTAGGGGGAGGGGGCCTCAGCGGGCGCCGCTTATTTCTTTTCGCCCGATTTTCGCTGGCGCAGGTACTCGAACACCCCGGGCAACACCGACAGGAAGATGATGGCGATGATCACCAGCGAGAAGTTCTTCTTGACGAAGGGCAGGTTGCCGAAGAAGTAGCCGCCGAAGACGAACAGCGCCACCCAGACCACGCCGCCGATGATGTTGTAGGAGATGAAACGGCCGTAACTCATGCGGCCGATGCCGGCGACAAAGGGGGCAAAGGTGCGCACGATGGGGATGAAGCGGGCGATGATGATGGTTTCGCCGCCGTACTTCTCGTAGAAGGCGTGGGTGCGGTCGAGGTGCTCTTTCTTCAGCAGCCGGCTGTGCTTGCCGGTGAAGAGGCGGGGCCCCACGGCATGACCGATCCAGTAGTTGACCGTGTCGCCCAGAAAGGCGGCCAGAGCGAGCAGGAAGAACAGGATGCCGACGTGGAACGAGCCGTTTGCGGCAAAGGCCCCGGCGGCGAACAGCAACGAGTCGCCCGGCAGGAAGGGGAGGATCACCAGCCCGGTTTCCACGAACACGATCAGGAAGAGGATGGCGTAGGTCCAGGGCCCGAACCAGTTGATCAGGATCTGGATATAGCGATCGAGATGCAGGACAAAGTCGATGATCTGTTGAAGCCAGTGCATGGGGGGAAAACTCCTGAACGTGACCCGGTAAAGGCCATTCTAGCAAGTTTTTTGCCTCGGGGCAAGGGTTGCTTTCGACGGGAGGCTGTGTTACATTTCAGCCATGCTGGACCTGGACGTCTCCTTGCTGGTCGTCTTCGTGCTGGTGGCCCTGCTGGTGATGGCCCTTGACCGTCTCTTTTTTCGCCCGGTGGGCCGGGTGATCGCCGATCGCGAGTCGTTGATCCGCACCGTCGACGAAGAGTACAAGGCGCGCCTGCGCGAGGTCGAAGAGAAAACCGCCGCGCTGGAGAACCGCCTCAAGGAGGCCCGCAGCGAAGGGTTGCGGTTGCAGCAGGACCTGATTCAACAGAGCGAAACCCTGCGAGAAAAAATGGTGGCCACCGCCCACGAGCAGGCCAGCGCCCAATACGCCGAGGCCGTTTCCCAACTGGATCGAGAAATCGAACAGGCCACCCGCGAACTCGAGGGGCGGATTCAGGAATTCGCCGATCAGCTCAAGAAGGCGCTGCCATGAAGATTCGATTGCTCTGGATCGTTTTTGTCCTGGCATGGGGCGTTCCCCTGATCGCTTCCCCCGAAGCGGGGCAAGCCGCCCATCATTTCAACTGGACCGCTTTTGCTGGCCGCATGGTCAACTCGACCCTGCTGTTCGGCGGGCTCTTCTTGCTGTTGAAAAAACCGGTGGCGACCATGCTGCGCAAGACCAGCACCGCCGTGCAGACCGACCTCGTTTTTCGGCGCACCCGCGCCGACGAGGCGATCGCCGGCCTCGAAGCGGTGGCCCTTCGGCTCGCCACGGTGGAGACCGAGGTCGAGGCGATCCGCCAGGCGGCCCGACAACGGGGGCAGATCGAAGGAGAGCGTCTCGTTGCCGATGGCCGGGTTGAAAGCGAACGGATTGCCGCCCAGTGTGCGGCCGAAACCTTGCGCCGGGTGGCCTCGGCCCGGCGGGGCATCCGCGAGCGCATCGCCGACGAATTGATCGCCCGCTTCAGTGCCGATATCCGCGCCGTTGCCGACGAGAACCGGCAACAGAGGATCCTGGAGCTCAACATCGACCGTTGCGGAGAGATCCATGAAGCAGGCTAGCCTGGCCAGGCGGTACGCCCGCGCCATCGTCGCCACGGTGGCTGACGAGGCGGGATTCCGCTCACTCCAGGCCGAACTCGCCCGGTTTGCCGCCCTGCTGGAGGGCGACGACACCGTGCGGTCGGGTCTTTCCACTTTTCTGGTGCCGATGGCGGTGCGTCGCGAGCTGGTGGCCACGGTGGCCGCCCGGCTCGGGTTGCAACCGGTCAGCCGGCAGGCACTGGATCTGCTGGTCGAGGAGAATCGCCTGCCGGTCCTGCCCGGGATTTTGGAGCAGATGGACCGGTTGTGGGACGAGCGCAACCTCTGCGAACGGGTGGTGGTGCGCTCGGCGGTGGCCTTGAACGAGGGCCAGCTCCGCCGGCTGGAGCAGAACCTCGGCCGTTCTTTTGGCACCACGGTGGTGGTCGAGAACCAGCTCGATCCAGAACTGATGGGGGGGCTGGCGGTCGTCCGCGGCTCGACCACCTACGATTTCTCGCTGTCAGGCAACCTGAAGAAGCTTCGCCAAGCCCTCATCTCGGAGCGATAAATGGACATCAAAGTCGACGAAATCAGTGAACTGATCCGCCAGCGCATTGCCGGTTTCACCCTGGACTTCAACCGCGAGGAGACGGGTATCGTCATCTCGGTGGGCGACGGCATCGCCCGCATCTACGGTCTGGACAAGGTCATGGCCAACGAGCTGCTCGCCTTTCCCGGCGGGGTGTTCGGCATCGCCCTCAACCTCGAGGAAGACAACGTCGGCTCGATCATCCTCGGCGATCCCCACCGCATCATGGAGGGAGACCGGGTTCATCGCACCGGGAGGATCATCTCGGTGCCGGCGGGCGACGCCCTGATCGGCCGCGTGGTGAACCCGCTGGGTGAACCGCTCGACGGCAAGGGGCCCATCGAGACCAAAGAGTTCATGCCGATCGAGGCGGTCGCCCCCGGGGTCATCGACCGCCAGCCGGTGAAAGAGCCCTTGCAGACCGGCATCAAGGCCATCGACGCCATGATCCCGATCGGTCGCGGCCAGCGCGAGCTGATCATCGGCGACCGCCAGACCGGCAAGACCACCATCGCCATCGACACTGTCATCAACCAGCGCGGCAAGGACGTCGTCTGCATTTACGTGGCCATCGGCCAGAAGCAGTCGACCGTGGCCCAGGTGATCAAGACCCTCGAGGAGGCCGGAGCCATGGCCTTCTCGATCGTGGTGGTGGCTTCGGCCTCCGACCCGGCGGCCATGCAGTACATCGCCCCCTACGCCGGTTGCGCCATGGGCGAGTACTTCTGCAATCGTGGCGGCCACTCGCT
>CAZTNO010000190.1:0-6001 GCA_964614865.1 uncultured Clostridia bacterium | reverse complement strand
CGCGGCGCTGGCCGTCGGCAAGAAGCTCAAGGTGCTGATCCTGACCAACTGCACCTACGTCGGGCTGACCTACGACATCCGCGAGATCGTCACCGAGGCGCACCGCCGGGGCATCAAGGTGATCGTCGACGAGGCCTGGTACGGCTATGCCAACTTCCATCGCCAGTTCTACCCCTGCGCCATGGAGGCCGGCGCCGACTACGCCACCCAGTCCACCCACAAGACGATGAGCGCCTTTTCCCAGGCTTCGATGATCCACGTCCAGGATCCCGACTTCGAGCGTATCCGCGACTTCTTCCAGGAAAACTTCAACATGCACACCTCCACCTCGCCGCAGTACCCGATGATCGCCTCGCTCGACGTGGCCCGCAAGCAGATGGTGATGGAGGGCTATTCGCTGCTGCAGCGCGCCCTGGAGATGGCCACCACCCTGCGCTGCTCGATCGACTCGCTCAAGAAGTTCCGGGTGCTGCGCCTGGCCGACCTGATCTCCTCCGAGGTGGAGGGCGATGGCGTGCGCCTCGACCCGACCAAACTGACCATCGACATCTCGCAGTCGGGCTTTTCCAGCCGTGAGATCGAGCACATCCTGCTGAGCAAGCACAACATCCAGATCGAGAAATCGACCTTCAACACCATCTCGATCCTGATCACCATCGGCTCGACCTACTCCAAACTGAACCGGTTGTTTTTGGCCCTGGAGAACATCGAGCGCATGTCGGGCTCCCGCAAGACCAGCGATGCGGTCAAGGTGCTCAGCGAGTTCAAGCTGGCCCTCTCGCCGATCCGCTTCCGCCCGCGCTTCGCCTTCTACTGCGATGGTGAATCGGTGCCGCTGCGCGAGGCCGCCGGCCGGGTTTCGGCCGCCATGGTCACCCCCTACCCTCCGGGCATCCCCTTGCTGGTCCCGGGCCAGGAGATCACCGAGCCGATCGTCGAGGCCCTGCTCACCTACCGCGACTACGGAGTCGAGATTCACGGGGTGCGCGACAGCCTGGTCAAGGTGCTGCGCCGGGAAGAGGAGGAGGAGCTGACCCGCCAGGGCTACCTGACCCGCGACAACCTGTTCAGCTGAGCCAGATGGCGACCTCTGCCGGCATCCTGTCACTGCTGCCCGCCACCGTCACCATCCTGGTCGCGCTGCGCTGGCGCAAGGTGGCCGTCGCCCTGCTTGCCGGCATCGTGACCGGGGCGCTTCTGGTGGGGGACTTTGTTCCGGGGCAGGCTTTTGCCCGCCTGCTGGGGTACCTGCACGCCTCCTTTTTCGACCCCCCCAAGCTGAAGATCGTGCTGTTCATCCTGCTGATCGGCGGACTTCTGGAGGTGATCGGTGCCAGCGGCGCCCCCCAGGCCCTGGCTGAACGGCTCGCCGCCCGCATCCATAGCCCTCGCCGGGCCCGGCTGGCGGTGTGGGGGCTCTCCTTCCTGCTCTTCTTCGACGACTACGCCAACGTGCTGGTCACCGGCGCCTCGCTGCGGCCGGTCACCGACCGCAACCGGGTCTCGCGCCCGTTGCTGGCCTACCTGGTCGACGTGTTGGCGGTGCTGGCCTCGGTGATGCTCGTCTCCACCTGGGCGGCCTTCGAAATCTCCCTGCTGGCCGAGGCCGGAAAAGCGATCGGCCACCCCGAGAGCGGCACCGCCCTGTTCATCCGGGCCTTGCCCTACCATTTCTACACCTTTCTGGCGGTGGCGGGAACCCGGGGAGTGGCCTGGAGCGGGCGCTGGCTGGGAGGTGCGGTCCGGGGCGCGACCACGAAGAATCGCAACAAACCCGCGCCCCTCGAGGGGGGCCCCGCCGCCACCCTGATCCACGCCCTGCTGCCCATCCTCCTCCTGCTCGGCTCGGCGGTAATCGGGCTGATCGCTTCGGGAGCTTTCGTCGCCCGCAGGATGGGTCTTTCCCTGACCCCGATGACGATCCTGGGGAGTGCCCCCACCGTCGACGTGCTGATCGGAGCCACGGTGCTCTCCACCCTGGCGGGCGTCTTCCTGCTGCGGCGTGACGGCATCCTCTCCCGGCACAAGGTTCGCCACCACTACCACCGCGGGCTCGCCTCGATGGCCTCCATCGGCCTGGTAATCCTGCTGGCCACAGGCCTCGCCCGGGCCGCGGGGGATCTGGGCACCGGCCCGTTCCTGGCTGCCGTCGCCGGCCGGGGCATGCCCCCCTCGTTGCTGCCGCTGGGGGTGTTCGCCATTGCCGTGCTGGTCACCGTGGCCACCGGCTTTTCCTGGAGCTCGATGGCCATCGTCATGCCGATCGCCTTTCAGCTGGGTGCCGCCTACTCGGTCCCGAACATGATCCCCATGGTCGCCGCGGCGGTGATCACCGGGGCGGTTGCCGGCGAGCATCTGGTCCCCTATTCGGAAAAGACGGTGCTTACCGCCGCCGCCTGCGGGATCGCCCCGATGCTGCACTGGCAGACCCAGGTGGGGCACGCAACCCTGGCCGCCCTTTGTGGAGGAGCCGCATTTCTGCTCGCGGGAATGGGCTGGCCCCCAGGCCTTGCCTTGCTGCCGCCCCTGGGGGTGATGGCTGTCTGGATCCGCTGGCGGGGGACTGCCGGCTAGCCTGTCGGGCCGGAGGGAAAAATAGCCTGGGTTTTCCCCGCAGCGCTAATCGATGAAAACCTTCTCGGCCAGGTGTTTCTGGATGTTCTGCTCCAGCAGGTGGTCGAACGAAAATCCCTGGACGTTCATGTAGTAGAAGGCCGACTCGATGAAGGCCACTTCGGGGATGAGACCGATCATCTCCACCCGGGTGATCGATACGCCGAACCGCCGGGCTTCCATTCGCACCGACTCGATGGCCCGGTACATCGGGGTGGCCCGGTAGTTGGTGATGTAGATGGTGAGCTGGGCCATGTTCCGGTCGTTGTCGAGCCCGGCATAGGCCTTGACGTAGTTGGGCCCGGAAAACCCTTCGTGGACTCCGCGGCTGATCTCCTCGGCGATCCGCTCCTCGGGGGTGTTCAGCAGCACCTTGAAACTGATCAGCGGGTGGCGGGCGCCGATGATGGTGGCGCCCTTCTTCGGATCGACAACCGATGGGCCGAAATCGGGCTGCCAGCGAGGATCCTTGAGCTTTTCGGCAAGCCCCTCCATCTCGCCTTTGCGGATGTTCTCGAGATCACGGCGGGCCGGGTACTTGGCCGCTTCGCCGAACAGGAAGACGGGGAGCTGATACTTTTCGGAAATCTGGGTGGCGAATTCGCCGGCGAGGCTCACCGCCTCTTCCATGGTGGAATCGGCCAGCGGCACGAAGGGGAAGACGTCGACGGCCCCGAGGCGGGGGTATTCGCCCTGGTGCCGGCTCATGTCGATGTGGGAAAGGCTCTCTTCGTAGACCACAAATCCGCCGCGGATGAGGGCTTCGGGGGCTCCGGTATAGGCCAGGACGGTGCGGTTGCGCACGCTGTCCCGTGACACATCGAGCACGGTCACGCCGGGGACCGCACGCAGTTTTTCGGTCAACCGGTCGATGAACCCCTGATCCCGCCCCTCGCACACGTTGGGCACTGCCAACAAGATCTTGCTCATGGTTCCCTCCCTTGATCGACTTGGCGGACTACAGATTGGACATGGCCGAACGCTCGATCTCCACCAGCGGATCGCCCTCGGAAACGTTCGCCCCCTTCTGCACGAACACCTTGCGAACGGTGCCGTCACAGGTGGCGACGATCTGGTTCTCCATCTTCATCGCCTCCATCACCACCACGGTCTGGCCCAGCGAAACCCTGTCGCCGACCGCCACCTTGACCGCCTGGACCAGGCCGGGCAACGGGGTCTTGACCACGTTGGACTGCTGACCCGACGAAGGCATGGATGCGGCCACCGGGGGGGCACCCCCGGGAACGGCGGCCACCGCGGCCGCAGGCTTGGCCTGGGTGTCCCGGCGGACCTCCAGCGACGAGGCCCGGGCGGCGCCGATCTGCTTGAGTTCGACGCGGTACTCCTGGCCGTTCACCATCACCAGGGCCGCTTCTCCCGACAAGTCGAGGAGGTCGGCCTTGTATTCCTTGGCTCCGATCTGAAAGATATACTCGCTCACGGCTTCACCTCACCTTGAAAGGGTCCGGCCAGGGTTTTTCCCCACTCGCTCCAGCCCTGGGCAAGCCCTGAGTTGAAGGTCAATCGGGAATCATGGGCTGCCAGCCGCAGCCGAAACTCGGCCTCGAGCATGGCGGAAATCACGGCGATCACTTCGGGGGCGACCGGAGGGGGAACCAGGGGTTTCTTTTCCGGTTCGGGACTTGCCTGCGGGGGTTCCGCAACCTTTTCCCCGCCGCCGAAGAGTTGGAAGATGTTTTTACTCAACGGGGTCACCTCTTACAGGGGGATGTTGCTGTGTTTCTTGGGCGGATTGCCGTCCCGCTTGGATTGCAGCATTTCCAGCGCCTTGATCAGGTGAAGGCGGGTCTTTGAAGGCTCGATCACATCGTCGATGTAGCCTTTGCGCGCCGCCACGTAGGGGTTGGCAAACAGGTCGCGGTAGAGGGTTTTCAACTCCTCTTTGCGCTCGGCATTGCCTTCGGCCTTCTTCAACTCTTCGCTGTAGATGATCTCGACGGCGCCGTCGGGGCCCATGACTGCGATTTCGGCGCTGGGCCAGGCGAAATTGATGTCACCGCGGATGTGCTTGGAGCTCATCACGCAGTAGGCGCCCCCATAGGCCTTGCGCACCACCAGGGTGATCTTGGGCACGGTGGCCTCGGCGAAGGCGAACAACAGCTTGGCCCCGTTGCGGATGATGCCGCCGTACTCCTGGACCGTCCCCGGCATGAAGCCCGGCACGTCCTCCAGGGTGAGGAGCGGAATCTGGAAGCAGTCGCAAAAACGGACGAAGCGGGCGGCCTTGATCGACGCCGAATTGTCGAGCACCCCGGCCATGACCATCGGCTGGTTGGCCACAACGCCAACCGGGCGACCGTTCAGCCGGGCGAAACCGGTGATGATGTTGGCAGCAAATGTCGGTTGGGTCTCGAAAAAGTCGTGGTCGTCGACCAGGGCGGTGATCACCGCTTTCATGTCGTAGGGCTTGTTGGGGTGGTCGGGGATCACGGTGGTCAGGGAGGGCTCCAGGCGGTCGGCCGGATCGGAGCATGGAAGCTGGGGCGGCGGGCAGGTGTTGTTCTGGGGCAGAAAGCCCATCAGTTTGCGCAATCCGGCAAAACACCGCTCTTCGTCGGCATAGACCAGATGGGCAACCCCGCTCTTGGTGGCGTGGACTCCGGGGCCGCCAAGCTCATCGGCGGTCACCTCTTCCTGGGTGACCTGCTTGACCACCTTGGGGCCGGTCAGGAACATGTAGGAGGTCTTCTCGACCATCATCACGAAGTCGGTAATGGCCGGAGAGTAGACCGCACCGCCGGCGCAAGGGCCCAGGATCAGCGAGATCTGCGGCACCACCCCGGAGTAGAGGACGTTTTTCAGGAAGATGTCGGCATACCCGGCCAGCGAATCGACCCCCTCCTGGATGCGGGCCCCCCCCGAATCGTTGATGCCGATCACCGGGGCGCCGACTTTGGCGGCCATGTCCATCACCTTGACGATCTTCTCGGCGTAGGCTTTGGAGAGCGAGCCGCCGAAGATGGTGAAATCCTGGGAGAACACGAACACCAGCCGGCCGTCGATGGTGCCGTAGCCGGTGATGACGCCGTCGGTCAGGGGCTGGTTTTGCGCCATGTCGAAATCAGCGCAGCGGTGGGTGACGAACATGTCGAACTCTTCGAAACTCCCTTCGTCCAGGATCCGGGTGATCCTTTCCCGGGCGGTGAGCTTCCCCCGGTCGTGTTGCTGGGCGATGCGTTTTTCACCGCCACCCAGCCGACCCTTTTCTTTTTTTGCCACCAGGTCGAGCAACTTCTTTTCAACAGACATGGAGCCTCCGCGGAAGAACTATGTTTCTAGCACAAAGCGGACAGTCCGTCAACCCGATCAAGTGCTGGCGTCCCCCCATTTTTTGGCCCATCATGAGGCATATTCCAGTTCAAGTTGG
>CAZTNO010000189.1:0-6027 GCA_964614865.1 uncultured Clostridia bacterium | reverse complement strand
GAAATTCCCAGAGTCCGCCCAGGTGACCCTCCTCGGGTCGTTGCTGCACGTAGATCGCGCCGTCCTCGCCGACCAGCACCGCCACCGCCACCCGGTAGCGCGGCACGGATCGCGGCGGTGGGCGGACGGGAAATGCGGCGGTGCGCCCCTGCTCGCTGGCCTGGCAGCCAGCGAAAAGGGGGCAGCCGGTACAGACCGGTTCGGCGGGCAGGCATACCGTGGCTCCCAGCTCCATCAGGGCCTCGTTGAAATCGCCCGCGGGGATTCCGGTCATGGAGGCGCGCAGGCGGTCAGTCAGGGGGCGCCGGGTCGCCGGGCGGTCGATCCGCCCGGGCAGGGCGAAGTAACGGGCCACGACCCGGGCCACGTTGCCGTCGAGGACCGGGAGCGCCTGGCCGAAGGCGATGCTGGCCACGGCGGCGGTGATGTAGGGGCCGATTCCGGGCAGGCGGGCGATAACTTCTGCCTGGTGGGGAAACTCACCGTCGTGCTCGTCGCAAACGATCCTTGCCGCGGCGTGCATGTGGCGCGCCCGGGAATAGTAGCCCAGCCCTTCCCACTGTTTGAGGACATCCGCCAGTGGGGCACGGGCGAGGTGCTGGAGGGTCGGAAAACGTTCCAGCCAGCGCAGGTAGTAGGGAATCACCGTTTCCACCCGGGTCTGCTGCAGCATCACCTCGGACACCCAGACCCGGTAGGGGGTGCGGTCCTGCCGCCAGGGCAGGTCGCGGCGACAAGCGGCGAACCAACTCAGCAGGTTTTCCACCGCCTGAGCAGGCAGACAATCGGCGGCGGCGATCGGCAAGGGGAGTGCTATTGCTCGGGCTCGCGCGAGATGACCCCTTTTTCGATCAGCAGGCCGACCTGCTTGTTGACCAGGTCGGCGAAGCGGATGAAGTGGGGGATGGTGAAGTGGATGTAGGTATGGACCATGGCCCGCATGGGTTCCTTGACGTCGCGGATGGCCAGCCCCATGCATATCTCTTCGGGGTTCAGGTTGAAACTGACCAGGTTGGAGAAGAGGTGGACGGCCTCCTCGTCGTACAGGTCGATCTTTTCTTCAATCGGGTTCGGATTCATTGCGGGCTCCTCGTGGCGGTTACGCCAGGCACTTCTTTTCCAGCTTGCGCAGGGCGCGGTACACGTCCATTTCCTCGGGGCGGACGATCATGGCGCTCCGCTCCTGGGTCCGCTGGTCTTTGCGGATCACCGTCGGGTCGATCTTGAAACCGAGCTTGGCAAAGGCCCGGGCGATCCCGGGGCCGCCGGCCAGCAGGGTCTCGTAGCTGATGACGATGCTCTTCTTGATGTTCTCATGGGCTGCGATCAGGGCGTTGTTGTTGTCGAACCAGTTCAGCCTGAACTGCGAGATGCCCCGATGGAGCATGCTGGCGCGGGTGTCGGCTGGATGGCGGAAGACGAACACCACGCGGATGTTCTTGGCCACGTGGCGGTAGAAGAAGAGGGCCGGGATGTGCACGATCTTGAGGCCGGAAAGCCCCTTCTCGCCGTTGAGCCGGGAGACGATCTTGTTCAGCTCGGGGATGGTGCGGTCGGTCATCGCCTCGTCGATCAGCGCTTTCTCTAGTTCCTTGCCGGAGGCCAGTTCGAAGTAGCCCGCCTGGTTGTACTGGTCGCCGCCGAAGTCGGAGGGGAACTTGACCCCGGCACTTTCCAGTAGCTGGCAGGCCAGTGAGGTGCCGGAGCGCGGGTGGCCGGCGACGAAGATGCCGTTTTGCAGGGCCAGCGGCTGGGCGAGGGCGGCTTGAGTCGGTTCGTTCACGAAAAACCTCCGGGATGGGCCTTTTCAGGGCCTAAAGACCCCCCGATTATACCATGCTCCACGCCCCCCGCCAACCGGGGGCCGGTGCCTACATTCGCCAACCGGGGGACGGTGCCTGCATTTGTGCATTTGCCACAGGTATTGACGGGAAGTGCCCGCAGAATTATTCGCGGCCGCCCTGGGCGATCCCCTTCTAGTACTTCAGCGGGCCGTGCCTGGCGAAAGCTTCGTCCCTCTTGACCCTCTTCTGGTACCCGGCGAAGTCGGAATAGACTCCGGGAAACGGATATACATCTCCATCGACGAGCAACCCGACATCCCGAACCCCAAGCTTTTGCAGGACTTGAAAAACATCGACCACTTTTCCATATGGGGTGTCCATGTCAATTTTCAAATAAAATTTTTTCTTAGGAAAGAAAACATACTCTGTGATTTTTTCTTCAATGTAATTCGTTAGATTAACATTTGTGTTTCCATTGTTTTTTATTATCTTTCCATAAACGCAAGCATCTCCGGATTTTTTCATTTAAATTAATTGGGAAAAACGAACCCATCTATCATTGTGAATTTCATAACTATAATTACTAACATCACATTGAAGATTGATATTAAACCCTATCATATCAATAATTGGACACACAATGAATGGAATAAGAATGACGAGTAGAATCGCGCATAGTGGAGTAATATTGGGCCGGGAGAACATGCAGCGGTGGTTGGCGGTGGGGTTCTCCAGCACCATGCGACCCAGGTCGCTGTAGAGATCCTCGGGGAAGGTGTGGCGGTTGCCGCCTCTCTTTTGCGGCCGTTGAAGATTCTCGCTCATTCGACCTGCCTCCGTCTCTTGAGTATATCCGATCGCACTCGCTTCGGCCAGGGGGACGGTGCCTGCATTTGTGCATTTACTCGGATGAACATCATGGTGGGTTGGATCTTGAAATCGTGTTTCTTCCATGCTAGCTTCCATTCATGCGAAGAGCCAGGCTGACCTTCCTCGGCGCTTTTCATCATTGCGTAAACCGCGGCCATAACGGGGAACCGATTCTTGCCGGAGATGGGGCGAAGGTTCGTTTTTTGGAAATACTCGCTGAAGCTTGCCAAAAACTGCGAATTCGCCTTTTCGCATATTGCCTGCTCGACAACCACTACCACTTGATTTTGGAAAACTCCACTGGGCGATTGGCCGACTTCTTCAAACATGTGAATGGAGAATTCGGCAGCGATTTCCGAAGACGTTTCGGGGGGAAAGGGTATGTGTTCCAGGGAAGGTACTATTCTACTCTGATTCAAGATGACAGTTACCTGCTCCAAGCAATTTCCTACGTATTGAGTAACCCGGTACAGGCGGGGTTGGTAGCGGATCCTTTCACTTACCGCTGGTCGAGTATTGACGCCTATTTTGGTTCCGATGCCCCGGATTGGCTAGCTAACGTTTTTGTTGAATCGCTTTACGGTAGCAAGAGGGAAATGAGGGTTCAACTGTACTCCTGGGGGAGAAAAGGGGCGTCTTTACCATTGCTACAGATCGCAATGGGGCCGATTATCGGAACCTTAGAGGGGATGCCTCTTTTGAGGGATAAATCCGAGCGACGTAGCGGAAAGGAGAGTCAGGACCGGAGGAGAAAAGAGGACTTCGGATTTGAACCATTGGATAGAATCTATCAAGAGTTTTTTCAAGCCCATGGACTCGACCTGGCGAAGTTGGACTTTTCGAGTCGGCAAGGTAAAGCATTGCGTCGTGAACTATTGGTTACTCTACGGGATTGCGGGGGTATCTCGTATCGGGAAATTGCCACCTTGCCCGAATTCTTGGCACTCAGTGTCAACTCGTTAAGCCGCTTATACCAATTTGAGAAGAGAAGAAGCTGATTCGGGATAAATGCACAAATGCAGGCACCGTCCCCATTGTCAGGGGGGCGGGAGCGGGATACAATAGCATTCCATGAAACCGTTCGCTGTGGATCTGATCGAGGAAGACTGGCAGGTGGTGTGGCGCCTCGGTTCGACGGGCAACGTCGAACACGCCGTCCACCGACGCACCGGGGTGCTGCGCCGTGCCTTTCATGGCGGGTTTTCCTCCCAGTCCATCGAGGTGGCTTCGGTTGCCGAGGGGCTCAAGGCGGCCGGCAGAAAGCACCGCCCCGACGAATCGTGGGGCGGGGCGGTGTTCCTCACCGACGATCCCGGCCCGGCACAGAAGATCCTGACCACCCTGCGATCCGCGCTGCACTCGCTGGCCTTGCCCCGTTGGCAGATCACGTTGCGTTCCCGTGCCAACCGCCGATTGATCTTTGGCCGCCGCGAGCAACCGCAGACCACCCACCTGCGCCACCATACCCTGAACGTGAAGTTGAACACCCCTGGCGACGGCCGTACCCTGGAATTCGCCACTGGCACCTTCGACCAGCAACCCTTCCATCTCGAGGGGCTGCTGGCCCGGGTGTGCGCCGGACTGGAGGCCGAGAAGGGACGTCGCCCTTTCGGCTCGCTGGAGGGGGTATCGGTGGTGCTGGGCCCTGGCGATGGCGCCATCTTCTTCCACGAGGTTTTGGGCCATGCGTTGGAGGCCGATTACGTCCAGCAGGGGCTCTCCCCCTTTTCTGTTTCCGACCTCGGGAAGACGGTGCTGGGAGAGGAGGTGACGGTGCGCTCCCGACTGGAGGGCGACCCCTTTTTCGTCGGGTTGGGTTGCGACGACGAGGGGGAAACTGTTTCCCATCCGGTATTGGTCGAAAAAGGCCGACTGCTAGGCTTTTTAACCGACACGTTCACCTCCCGCAGTCTGGCCCTGCCGGGGGTGGGGCACGCGCGTACGGCCTCCTTTGCGGCCCCCCCGTCCCCCCGCCAGTTCGCCCTGGCGGTAGATGCCGGCCCCAGCGATCCCGGCGAGATCGTTGCCCGGACCCGGCACGGGGTCTATGCCAAAGAATTCGGCGATGGTCGGGTGATGTTCGGGCGCGGTCAGTTCCAGTTCGTTTTGCGCGATGCCTGGCTGATCGAGGCGGGCGAGATCACTGTGCCGCTGGGAGCGGTGACCGTGGCGGGCCCCATTCGCCAGACCCTGATGCAGATTGCCGCGGTGGGTAACGACTTCCGTATCGACCGGGGAGCCAGTTTCTGCGCCAAGAACGGCCAGGTGCTGCCGGTCCGGGTGGGGCAACCGACTGTACGCATCGACCGGCTCTCGGTATGGGAGGGGGCCGATGTTTGAGGCGATTCTGGCTGCCGGCCGGGAAAACGGCTTTCTGGTGGTCGAAGTGTTTGCCGAGAAAGACGAGGGGGTGCACTTCGACCTCTCGCCCCTTTGCCCCTCGATCCATCGCCAGAAAACCCACCGGCTGGCGGTTCGTGCCTGGGCCGAGCGAGGCGATCCGGTGGGCTTCTCGCTCTCCACCGCCGACTCCGCCCGGGCCCGGGCCCAGTTCGCCCGCATCCGCCCGCTCCCCCAGGCGCCGGGGCCAGGGATCTTGTTCCACCTCCCCCTGGAACTGCGGGAGGTCCGCCCCGACATCCACGATCCCGCTTTCGACAACTTCGCCGCCGACCCGGTAGCCGAGCTTCGCTCGCAAATCAGCGAACGCCTGATCTCGTGCCCCGGGCTCAAGCTGGTGGCCGCCCGGGTGAGCAAGGAGCGGCAGAAACGGTACCTGGCGAATTCGTATGGATTCGTCGGAAAATACCGCAGGTCGCGCTTCACCCTGTCGGTTACCCTGCGGCTCGGTGACCGGGTGATCGAGGTGAGCGAAACGAAAGTATACGGGGACCGGCTCGATGCCGAGAACCTCGTGGCCCGGGGGCACCACCTGCTGACGGCCCAGTCGGGCGAAGCCGCAGGTTTTGCGGGCAACGAGCTGCCGCTCATTTTGGCGCCCGAGGCTGCGGTGACCTTGCTACGCACTTTTTCCCGCCTCTGCAGGCTCGATCCCCGTGTGATCGATGACCGCTGGGTGGCCTCGCCCGCCGTTTCGGTCACCGACCATGCCGCCCTCGACGGTCAGGTGGGGTCCCATCCTTTCGACGACGAGGGCCTGCCCGGAGGGGAGACCGAGATCGTGCGCAAGGGGATGATGGTCACCCGCATCAACAACCTGGAATCGGCCGCCCGTTTTCAGCACAAGCCGACCGGCAACGGCATGCGCCGCGGCGATCCGGTGTTTCCCAGGGTGGGTTTCACCAACCTCTTCATCAAACCCTCGGTGATGCCGCTCGACCGATTGCTTTCCGTTGCCCCCGGAGGGGTGTTG
>CAZTNO010000188.1:0-6074 GCA_964614865.1 uncultured Clostridia bacterium | reverse complement strand
GGGCGGATCGACAGGACCCGGACCGCCAGCCGCCTCGCCGACCAGGGTCGGGCCTTTTCCCCCTGGCCGGGCCAGTTTTTCGGCGAACCGGGCCAGCGCATGCGGGTGCTCGCCCCGCAGGCCCTGGACACGACGACCGCCCTCGCTCCGGCCACCGTGATCGGCTGCTCGGCAGCAGGGCTCGACGTGGCCTGCGGCTCGCGATCGGTGCTACGGATCACCGGGGTGCAACCCGAGGGCAAGAAGCCGATGTCCCCCCTGGCCTACTCGCTGGGCCATCCCTTGCCGGACCGGCTGCCGTGAACCGGCTTCGGCTTCTCGTCCGCCTGCTCGACAGCTACCGCCACCAGCCCGAAACCAACTTCAAGTGGCTGCTGGGCAAACACCTGGAAACGGCGCCCGCAACCGATCGCCCGTTTCTCACCCACGCCGCCTACGGCTTGATGCGGAGACAGCGCCAGGTGAACTGGGTGATCACCCGTTTCGCCCGGCGCACCCCGGTCTCCCCCGGTGACCCGCTGCGCTCCCTGCTCGAGGCGTCGGTTTTTTTGCTGCTCTTTGCCGACGGAATCCCCCCCCACGCCCTCGGCAACACCGCGGTCGGGCTCGCCGGCAAAGGCCGCGCCGGATTCGTCAACGCCCTGGTCCGACATGTCGCCCGTTCCCGCGAGGGTTTGCGCCAGGAACTGGCCTCCACCACCGACCTGTCGCTGCGTTTTTCAATCGCCCCGTTTCTGGTAGAACAGCTGGGGAGGGTCTCACCCGCCCCCCTCGACGACCTGGCGGTCCTGGACCAGGAACCGGTGTTCCACCTCCATTTCGATCCCCGTCGCACCCCCCTCCCGGTCGCCCGGGCCATGCTCGAACGGTCAGGCATCGCCGCCCGCGAGATTCCCGGGCTGGATTGTCTGGAGGTTTCCGAGGCGGGACGGGTGCTGCAAAACTCCGAACTCCGCCGTACTTTTTTCTTCCAGAACAGCGGATCCCACCTCGTGTCCCGGATCGCCGCCGAAACGGCCCGCCATCGCGTGCTGGACGGCTGCGCCGCCCCCGGCACCAAAACCATCGCCCTGGCCCAGCTGCGCCCCGACCTCGCCATCCTGGCCATGGACCGCTCCCCCTCCCGCATGCGCAGGCTTGGACGCGCCCTCGAAAAATGGAACGTGCCCGCCATCCTGCCGGTCACCGCCGATTTGCTTTTTTCGCCGCTGCCCCCTTCCTGGCCCGATCTGGTTCTGATCGATGCCCCGTGTAGCGCCTCGGGGACCTTGCGCAAGAACCCCGATCGCAAGGAGGGGATCGATGCGGCCGGGGCCGCCGCTCATGCCCGCCAGCAACGGGAGTTGCTGGAAGCGGTTCATCGCTCCTTCCCAAAAGCCGCGATTCTCTACTCGGTATGCTCGTTTCTCCCCGTCGAAGGGGAGGAGGTCACCGCCCCCTTCGCAAGGGAGACGAAGCGCCCCCCCATCGACTTGACCGCATTCGCAGAACGTTTCGGCTTTCCCGTGGCCAGCTTCGACACCGGCGTTCTGCTGCGCCCCGGCCCCTGGCAAAACGACCTGTTCTATCTCGCCCTGCTATCCCCTCCTGAAAATGGTGGAACCTGAGCCGGCCGGCAAACGTCATTGAAGGAGAAGGGGCGAATCAGGTCGCCGGGTTTCGTCACAGGAGGTAGCCATGAAGAGACTGTATCGCAGCCGCAACCACCGACAGCTGGCCGGAGTGTGCGGAGGAATCGCCGAGTATTTCGGGCTCGATCCCGTTTTGGTCCGGGTGATCTTCATCCTGATGTTCTTTGCCGGGGGATCGGCCTTGCTCGCCTACATTTTGGCCATCGTGCTGATCCCCCTCGAGCCTGGGATCGATTCGGCAGGCAGCGAGGGTTCTGGCCAGCCGCAAAACGTGGAAATCCCCGCCATCGCCCCGGTAGCTCAGACTACGGGCAGCGAGGAGGCACCCGCGAATGCCGGGGTGTTGATCGGCGGCATCATCCTGATTGCCCTGGGCACCCTGTTCATGATGCGCAACATCCCCTTCCTTTCGGCGTACTACTGGTGGTTCTGGCACCGGTTCTGGGATTTCTTCTGGCCCGCCCTGCTGATCCTGATCGGTTTGGTGCTGATCTTTCGCGAGCGGAAGCGGCCGTCCTGAAGAGCGCCCAATCCGCTGAAAAACAAGGCCCTCCCCAAGCCGGGGAGGGCTTTTTTTTTAGCCCCAGATGACCAGGCTCAATTCGTAGGGATCGTTTTGCAGCGGATGAAACGGGGTGATGCGGATCCGGAAGCCGTACTGCCCGGTCCCCTCCAGCGGCAGGATGCCCGAGAACCGGTAGCGCCCGTTGGCAAGGTCCTCGATGTCGGTCAGCGGCTCGATCGCCGAGCTGCTCACCCCCCCCTGGGCCTGGAGCTGGCCGCTGTACACGTCGACACGAACCTCATCGGGGTGGAGGTCACCCAGATGAACCAGCGCCGACACCGCCATGCGTTCGCGGATCTTGTACATCCGGGAGGAATCGTAGCTGACATCCTCGACGCGGATCGCCCCGAACTTGGTTCTCATTCGTTCCCGCCACTCGACGAATTCGCGTAGCGGGGCAAATTCCTGCTCCTGTAACGCGGTGAAATTTCGCTTGGCGTTCTTGTAGAATCGGGTGTAATACTCTTTGACCATGCGGTGGGTGTTGTAGAAAGAGGCGATCGACAGCAAGGAGTGTTTCATCATCTTGAGCCACTCCCGGGGCAATCCGTCCGAACCGCGTTCGTAAAAACGGGAAACGATGTCGTTTTCCAGGATCGAATAGATGGCCTTGCTCTCGACTTCGTTCTGGTACTCCTGGTCCTGGTAAACCTCGCGGTTGCCGATGGCCCAGCCGTTTTGCAGGTCGTACGCCTCGTCCCACCAGCCGTCGAGCACGCTGAAGTTGAGGACCCCGTTACAGGCGGCTTTCATCCCCGATGTGCCGCAGGCTTCGAGGGGGCGCAGCGGATTGTTCAACCAGATGTCGACTCCTTGAACCAGGTAGCGGGCGACGTTGATGTCGTAATCCTCGATGAAGACGATCTTTTTTCGCAGGTGCTGGCTCTGGATGAAATGGATGATGTTCTTGATGAACTCTTTGCCGTATTGATCCTGGGGATGGGCCTTGCCGGCGAAGATGATCTGCACGGGGCGTTCGGTATCGTTGAGGATCGAAATCAGGCGCTCGGGATCGCGAAAGATCAGGTTGCCCCGCTTGTAGGTGGCAAACCGGCGGGCAAAGCCGATGGTCAGCGCCTGCGGGTTCAACACTTCCTGCGACTCGTTGATCAGTTGGTTGGAGGCCCCCCGGGCCACCAGCTGCCGTTTCAAACGTTGGCGGGTGAAAGAGACCAGTCGGCGCCGGCGGATTTCGTGGACGTTCCACAGCTCGGGATCGGGGATGTTGAGCACTTTTTCCCAGGCGTCGGGATAATCCTGCTTTTCCCGCCATTTGTTGCCCAGGTAGCGTTCATAGAGGTCGTTCATCTCGAACGAAATCCAGGTGGGGATGTGAATGCCGTTGGTGATCCCGTGGATGGGGATGTGCTCGTCGGGGGTCTCTTTCCACAACCCCCGCCACATCTTGCGCGAGACGTCGGCGTGGAGCGACGAAACCCCGTTGATGTAGGTGGAATTGCGCATCGCCGCCACGGTCATCGAGAAGTTCTCCTGGCTGGACTGAGGGACAAACCGGCCATAGGAGAGGAACTGTTCCATGGTAATGCCGAGGAGGCGAACGTATTCCTCGAAGTACTTGACCATCAGTTCGGGCACGAACTCGTCCAGCCCAGCGGGCACCGAGGTGTGGGTGGTGAAAACGCTCGATTTTTTGGCGGCGACAATCGCTTCGTTGAACGAGAGCCCCTTCTTCTGCATCATCAGGCGGGCCCGCTCGAACGTGGTGAAGGCCGAGTGGCCTTCGTTCATGTGGATGACATCGACCTCGATCCCCAACCGGTCGAGCAAACGCAATCCCCCGATACCGAGGACGATCTCCTGCTGCAAACGGGTTTCCCGGTTGCCGCCATAGAGCTGCGCGGTGAGACGGCGATCCGCTTCGGAATTGCGCTCGGTATTGGAATCGAGCATGAAGAGGGATACCCTTCCCACCCGGATCTGCCATGCTTTGAGAAAGATCGTCCGTCCCGGAAAAGCGATCTCGATCTCCACCGGGGTCTCGTTTTCCCGTACTTCGGTGACCTGCATGTTGTGGAAATCGTTGGTCTGGTAGAAATCCTGTTGCCAGCCGTCGGGATTCAGGTACTGCTGAAAGTAACCGAGCTGGTAGAGCATCCCCACCCCGTGGAAATTCAAATTCAGGTCGGAAGCCGACTTGACGTGGTCTCCCGACAAGATCCCGAGGCCGCCCGAATAGATCGGCAAGGTGTCGTTGAGCCCGTATTCGGCCGAGAAGTAGGCAATCGAGCACGTGCGGCTCTCGTTGACGCTCTTCTGGTTGTGGAGGTACTGACGAAGCTGCTCGGAAACCCGAGCCAGCTCCATGATAAACCCCTCATCGTGAGCGAGTTCTTCGAGTTTGTCCTGGTTGATTTCACCGAGCATCCGCACCGGGTTGTGCAGGGTCGTCTCCCACAAATCGGAATCCATCTGGATAAACAGGCGGATGGCATCGGGGTTCCAGGTGAACCACAGATTGAAAGCCAGTTCGCGCAGGGGGAGAAGCGGCTCGGGGATATCGGGGATGACCTTGAATTTACGAAAAGATTCCATTTGTTCTCTCCATCACGGAATTGAAAACCGGGGCGGGAAACGACTACAGGGAGGCAAGAAGTTGTTCGCGTTCCGAATCCACGGCCAAAGCGACTTTTCCCGACCACAAATCTTTATCGCCCAGCACCACCAGAAAGAACTGCGACGTCAGCGAAAAAGCCAGGATATGCTTGTTTCCGGATCGGTATTCGAAACGAAAGGGGCCCGAGGCCACCGAACTGCACTCCATTCGGGAAACGACATCGGCGATTTCGGCTCCGAGCAATTCAGTATTGGCAAGGGAAGGTTGATAGATCGCCTTCTCGATTTCGAGTCCGTCTTTCCCCCACACGCCAACCAAATGGATCGAAGGGTTTTCCTGAACCATACGGTCGAAGATGGATTTAAACAATCGTCTTTCCCCTCTTCTGAAAGTACTGGCGCAAGTGCATCAGTTTTTCCACCTGGTTCATTTTCACCTGGGCCACAATGGCCTGGCGGATCACCCGGGTCATTTCATGGTAGCGGGAATCGCTGGAGTTTTGCGCCAGTTTTTCGTAGATGGCCAGCGCTTCGGGATAACAACCCTGTTGATAGTACAGATCGGCCGCACTGGCAGTAGCGAACGTGGATTCGACTTCCTCCTGGTTCTGCGGCTCGGGAACGGAAATTTGCGACGGTTCGGGAGGTTGTTCGGAAACTCGCAAAAAATCGGGTTTTTCGATCTCTTGGGGAACAGAGGCGAAATCGGGCGGGGGGACACTCGGTACACCGGAAAAATCGTCGCTTTCCAATTCCACGGGGCTGGGTTCGAAATCGGGCCCATCGTTTTCGGGCTCGATACTCACCGGAGGAAATTCGAACACAACCGTTTTTTCCGGAGGGGCGAACACCTGGGTTTTGGCTCCCACGTAAGAAGGCTGGAGAGACACGGTGGGAACGGCGATCCCGGGAAACTCTTCCGGCCTGATTTCGGCGGCGGTATCCTCGAGCTTTCGATTCACCAGAGCTTCTTGAATCTTCTGGATGCGGGCGATGCGCTCACGAGCCACCGAGTTGAATGAATCGAGAAATTGGGCCTTTTCGAAGTAAGCGAGACTCTCGCCGAAGCGCCGCTTTTGCAGAGCCGCCTCCCCCAATTCTAGAATCAAGGTCAAATTTTCGGGGAACATCCGGCTCAGATCGACCAAGCCCTGGTAGTAGGCTTCGTCCCGACCGAGCTTCTTGAGGATGCGCAAATGGAGGAATTTGCCCTGAAACGAAGTGGGAAAATCCGAAACGGCTTTTTCGGACAGGAAAAGAGCCTCGCTGAAGCGGTCCTGTTGGTAGAGCGACTCTATCACGGC
>CAZTNO010000187.1:0-6105 GCA_964614865.1 uncultured Clostridia bacterium | reverse complement strand
ATCCCCTTGCGCGTTCGCCGAGGTTTTGCCGGCGCGGGGGAGACGGTTTATCCCGACCGTGACGGGGTGATCGAGGTTACTGCCCGGGTCGGTGAACCGCTGGCGATTTTTCTCGATCCCGACCAGGGTGGGGCGAATGACATTCGCCCCATGGATGACCTGGCAAGGAACGGAAAAGAGGGCGAATATGATTCGCCCCTACAAACCAAGGTCCGGTTTGCCGGAAACGAGCGGGTGGGAACTGACCTGCGCCCGTTGCCGATCGGATCAACGATCGATCCGCAGACCGGGGTGTTCACCTGGCTGCCGGGACCCGGCTTCCACGGCGAGTTTACCTTGGAATTTTTGCACAACAAGGAGAGCGGCGCGGCGGAACGCCAGCGGGTTCGGGTGACGATCGAATAGGTTTTGCCTCGTCCCCGCCCAGTCGCCGGGACCGATCGACAGCGGTCGTTGCGCGGCGGGCGGGGGACGGGGTATAATCAGCCATTGCCCGACAGGAGACCCCGATGATGCGACGAACGGACGCCCTGGCCTTGCTGAAAAATCACCTCCACCCTGCCAACCTGGTCAAGCATTCACTGGCCACCGAAGCCTGCATGCGGGCCCTGGCCACGCGTTTCGGCATAGATGCCGAGTTGTGGGGGTTGACCGGCCTGCTGCACGATCTCGACTACGAGGTCACCGAGGCGACTCCGGAACGCCATGGCCGGGTGACCGCCGAACTGTTGGCAGGAAGCGACGTCCCTCTGCCGGCAATCCACTCGATCCTGGCCCACAACGGCCATGCTGGACTCGACGAGCCCCTCGACATCGCCCTGTGGACGGTCGATCCCACCACCGGGTTTCTGACCGCCTGCGCCCTCATGCACCCCGAGAAAAAGCTGGCCCCCCTCGCACTTCCCTTTTTACAAAAGCGGTTCAAAGAGAAGTCGTTCGCCAAAGGGGCCAATCGCGACCAGATGGTCGCCTGCACCCGGCTGGGGCTTGAGCTCGACGACTTCCTGATGGTGAGCCTGGCCGCCATGACGGGCATCTCCGCCGAACTGGGCCTGTGAGCGACCTGCTTCAGACCGTCCAGTTGACCAAGCGCTATCACCAGCAGGCGGTGGTCGACCAGGTCAGCCTCGACTTCCACGCCGGGCAGATCACCGGCCTGCTCGGGCCCAACGGAGCCGGCAAGACCACCACCTTCCTGATGATCGCCGGCATCGTGCAGCCTGATGCGGGCAGGGTGCTGCTCAATGGCGAGCCGGTCGACGACCTCCCCTCGCACCGCCGGGCCGACAAGGGGCTCCTCTACCTGCCCCAGCAGCACTCGATCTTCACCCGGGCCACGGTGCGCCAGAACCTGATCATGGTCCTCGAGCTCTTCGTCGACCATCGGGAGAGCCGGCGGCGGGCCGACGCCCTGCTCGAGGAGTTCGGCTTGAGCGGGGTCTCTTCCAGCCTGGCCATGCAACTCTCGGGGGGGGAGAAGCGCCGCCTGGAGATCGCCCGGGCCATGATCCGTTCACCCCGCTTCCTGTTTCTGGACGAGCCGTTCACCGGCATCGATCCGATCACCATCCTCGAAATCCAGCAGGTGGTGCTGTCGCTCAAGCAACGGGGGATCGGCGTGGTCATCACCGACCACAACGTGCAGGACACCTTCTTTATCACCGACACGGTGCACGTGCTGAACCGGGGCCGCATCCTGAGTTCGGGAAGTCCCTCCGAAGTGGTGGAGGAACCGCAGACCCGCGACCTCTTCCTGGGCCACGATTTCACCTGGGAGGGGGGGGGTGGCTGATCCGCCGGTGGCCGCTTACCTGAACCTGAGCGCTGGAGAATGGCGGGAGCGGATCGAATTCTTCCGTACCACCGCCGCTGTCTGTGAGCTGTGTCCCCGCCGCTGCCGGGTACGGCGAAACGAAGGAGAGACCGGGTACTGCCGGCAGCCCGCCACGGCGCGGGTGGCTTCGGCGAACCTGCACCACGGCGAGGAGCCTCCCGTGTCGGGCTTTCGCGGTTCGGGGACCGTTTTTTTCTCGGGCTGCACCTTGCGGTGCCTGTTCTGTCAAAACTACCCGATCTCCCAGTTGAACCACGGGCAGGATACCCTGGTGGAAGGCCTGGCCAAGATGTTCCTGTCGCTTCAGCGGCGGGGGGCCCACAACCTGAACCTGGTATCGCCCACTCCCCATTGGCTTCCGGTGGTAGCGGCCCTGGAACGGGCAGCGGGCAAGGGGCTGACCCTGCCGGTGCTGCTCAACACCTCGGGCTACGAGCGCCCGGAGGTGATCGCTGCCCTCGAAAACCTGGTCGACATCTACCTGCCCGACGTGAAATACGCCGGCCCCGATCTTGCCGGTGAACTCTCCGGGGCGACCGATTACCCCGAGGTCGACACCGAGGCGGTAGACGAGATGGTCCGGCAACGGCCGGGTTTGGAACTCGACGAACAGGAGCTCGCGGTGCGGGGGACGATCGTACGCCACCTGATCCTGCCCGGCGAGGTAAAGAATTCGATCCAGGTGCTGGAGCGGATCGCGGATCGATGGCGGGGCCGGGTTCACCTCAGCCTGATGAGTCAGTACTTTCCGGCCCATCGGGCGGTGGAAAATCCCCGCTGGAACCGGCGCCTGACCGAGGAAGAGTACCGCCGGGTCCGCGAGCGGGCGCTGGAGCTTGGCCTCGACGATGGCTGGTTCCAGGAGTTTTGACTTTTCCGGAGACGAATGGTACACTCGGGAGCGACATCCCTTCGAGGCAGGCAAACAAATGACAGTATTCAATGGAAAAAAATCGGCCCCCCCCGCAGTCCCCCCTTCGGGAAGCCACCCGGTCACCCCCGATCACCAAGCCTCGCTGATCGGCCGGACCCTGTTGGTCAAGGGGGAGGTCCTCAGCGATGACGAGGTGGTGATCGAAGGGCGGATCGAGGGGCGGATCGCCGTCAAGAACCGCGTGGTCGTCGGCAAGAACGGTCAGGTGACCGCCGACATCGAGGCCCGCGAGATTATCGTGCGCGGCCGGGTGACCGGCAACCTGAAGGGGCACTACCGGGTGGAGATCGTCCCCGAGGGGGTGCTCAACGGCACCATCAGCGCCCCCAAGGTGGTCATCGCCGACGGGGCGATTTTCGACGGCAGCATCGACATGAAGACCCGCGAAGGGGTGGGGGCTGCCCGGACGAGCGCTCCCGCTTCTTCTGTGGACGGGAGACCCCCCGAAAAAGCCAGCTGATGGCTCCCTGGTACCTGATCGACGACCGCACCCCCTTGCCTGCCGCCCGCAACATGGCGGTCGACGAGGCCCTCTTCCAGTATTGCCACCACTCCCGGGCCAGCTTTTTGCGCCTCTACAGCTGGGACCTCCCGAGTTTTTCCTTCGGTGCCTCGCAGCGCGCCGGGCGGGCCATCGACCGCGATTTCATCTCCGCCCATGGCGGAGCCTGGGTGCGGCGCATCACCGGGGGCAAGACCGTGTTGCACCACCGGGAGGTCACCTACAGCGTCGTTTCCTCGGCCGATGTGTTCTTCCAGGACCACGATCTGCTCGCTTCCTACCTGCTGATCTCCCAGGTCCTGGTTAGTGCGCTGAGGTCGCTGGGCTTGCCGGCGGAGCTTTCCGCGGGCAGTCCGGCCGAATTGTCCCGCAGTGCCAACCCCTGTTTTTCCTTTCCCACCCGGCACGAGATCGAGGTGGCCGGGCGAAAGATCGTCGGTTCGGCGCAGAAGCGGGATCGCCAGGCCCTCCTGCAGCACGGATCGATCCCGCTGGCCATGGACTACGACCTGTACGCCGGAGGCTCCCGCTTTCCCGCCGACCGGTTGCGGCAGAGCATGGTTTCCCTCGGCGAGATCTCTACCCGTGGCGACGCCGACTTGCGCGCCGCCCTCATCGCAGCTTTTGCCGAATTCGCCGGTACCGGTCTCGTCCCCTTCTCTTCTCAGGATCTCGACCCGGCGGAGTTGGCGGCCCTGGAGGCCAAGTACGGATCGGATCGCTGGAATTTCCTGTTGTAGCCTGATCCTGCTGCTGGGGTGGTTTTTCGCAGAACCACTTCGGGGGGGCGATCGCCTGCCCCTTTCCCGGCAATTCGAGCTCCAGCTCCGCTACCCCCCCGCTTCCGACATCCCCTGGGATCAGCTCTGTGAAAATCGGGTGGCCACGCTGATCGTCCCCGCCTTTCGTGACGACGAGCGGGCCGGCGGGTTGTTTTTTCGCAACGGGGCGATAACCCCCCTGCGGGCCGAAATCGAGGCCTCGGTGGCCTCGCGCCGGGGAGGGGTGGCCCTGTGGGGGTGGCTGATCGGCCGCAAGTACCCGTGGCTGGGAAGGCCCGAACTGGCCGGCCGACAACGCGAGAAGGGGCGGCTGGAAACTTCGCAAAAACTCGACCTGTTCCATCCAGGTACCGTGACCCTGCTGGTCTCCCTGTTCGGCGAACTCGCCCGCACCGGGGTCGATGGCATCCTGATCCAGGACGATCTGGTGATGCGCGACGGCGAGGGGCTCTCCGAACGGGGGGTGGAGCTCCTGGCCCGCAGGTCGGGTTGGCCGGTCGTCCCGGCCGACCTCCTCCGTCCCGACCATCCGTTGCTCGGCCTGTGGACCCAACTCAAGTGCGAGCGGGTGGCCGAGGTGGTTCGCCAGATCGTCGCCGCCGTACGCCGGGAAAACCCCCGCTGCCAGGTGGGGCTCAACGTCTACTACGAGGCGGCCCTGACCCCCGACAAGGGGCGGGAGTGGCTGGCCCAGGATCTCGACCTGCTGCTGGAGACCGGCATCGAGCGGGTGTACCTGATGGCCTACCACCGGCAGATGAAATCGGAACTCGCCCTCGGCGAGCCGGAAAACCGGCGCCGATTCGCCGAACTGGTTGCCCGCGCCTGGCAAAAAGCCGGCCGCCGGCTGGTGGTCAAACTGCAAGGGCGCGATTTCGACACCAAGGAACGGATCCCGGCAAGCGAGATGCGCGAGTACCTGGCCTTGATCCCGGAGGGAGTCGCCGGAGTGTGCCTGACCTCGATCGAGTGGGGCGACCTGCCTTGGCTGGCGACCCTGAATTACACCGACCGGCCTGGGCTGTAGGCTCTGATCCGGGGTATAATGCCGGCATGGAATCGCAAGCTGCGGCCACCGACCTGAAAAAGACGATCCGCCGCCAGGTGCTCGCTGCCCGCGAGGCGCTCCCCGCCGAAACCATCGCCCGCTGGAGCGAGGCCATCGTGACGAACATCGAAAAGGCGGGGTTGCTCGAACGCGGCCGGGTCTTCCACTGTTACCACCCGATGCGCGGCGAGGTCGACTCCCGGCCTTTGATCGAGCTCCTTTGGCAGCGGGGGGCCACCGTCCTTTTGCCGCGCAGCGATTTCGTTCACCGCCGCCTGGTCAACTACCCGGTACGCTCGTTTGCCGAGCTCGAACCGACCCGCTTCGGTCTCCACGAACCCCGGACGGAAGGAGCCCCCTGGACCGGCCCGGTCGACGTGGTGTTCGTTCCCGGCGTGGCCTTTGACCCGGGAAAAAACCGCCTCGGCTACGGGGCCGGATTCTACGACCTCTTCCTCGCCGGGGCGGGGGCGCTCAAGGTGGCGCTGGCTTTCGAAATGCAGCTCGTGGACAAGCTTCCCTCGGATGCCCATGACATTCCGATGGACCTGCTGGCCACCGAGACGGGGGTGTTTTGATGCCCCCTTTGCGTCCAAGTGGAGGGTATCGAAAGCTTCGATCTTTTCAAACGGCAACGATCATCTACGATGCGACCGTCTCGTTTTGCGACCGATTCGTGGACTATCGCTCCCGAACCAGAGATCAAATGACTCAAGCCGCTCGGTCGGGTCGACAGAATATCGCCGAAGGTAGCCGTGCCGCAGCAACATCCAGTCAAACCGAGTTGCGCCTCGTAAACGTCGCACGGGCCAGCCTCGACGAACTCCTGCTCGATTACGAGGATTATTTGAGGCAACACGGCTTGGCCCAGTGGGCCAAAGATTCGGATGAGGCGATGGCGGTGCGCCGTTTGGCTCACGAAGGGGCGACTCCTGGGGATGGGGCCGATCCGACGGATCGGTTTCATCCCTATCAGCGATGGTTGAGTCACGAGGATCCGAGGGT
>CAZTNO010000186.1:0-6135 GCA_964614865.1 uncultured Clostridia bacterium | reverse complement strand
GGTCAAGGAAGAATGATACCCCGTTGCTACTACCCACACAAAACGAGAGAGAACCGATAAAGTGAGATCGCATCGTGGTTATTTCAAAGCGAATTCTTAAATCGGAAATGAAAAAGCGGGTATCGGTCATTGTGCCGCTCTATCTTCACGAAAGATTTCTTTTTTTTACCATCAATTCGTTAAAAAATCAGACCTACCTCAACTTCGAGGTGATACTCGTCGACAATGCATCACCTGACAACTCGGCCAGAGTCGCCCGTCGAATGATCCGAGGCGACAATCGATTCACATTAATCCGGGAACCCCAAGTGGGGCTGCACCACGCACTAAATACCGGAGTGAGCGCTTCCTCCGGAGAGATCATTTGCTTCATGGATGATGACGACATCTATTACCCGGATCGGCTGTCGAAAACCATTTCATTTTTTTCAGACGGGAAAGCCGACCTGGTAGCCTGCCGGGGCCATTTCATCGACGCCTCCGGACACGTTTTCTCGGAGAGCGAGGTCTATCGGGATACACCGGAAACTCTTCCCTTAACCCTTTTCCGGTACAACGTGGTTCTGACCATGTCTTTCATTTCGATTCGCCGGGATCTATTGAAAAGACTTCTACCTTTCCCCGAATCCGCCAACCGTATGCCCGATTATTATCTGATGCTCGGGTCGACCCTTGAAAAAGCGAGTGTTTCGCTTGCCAACGAAGTTTTGGTTGGAAAACGTTATCATGGGTGTAATGTCGCTCTCGATTGGATGGCGATGTCGTCGCAGACCGTTCCGGCATTGTTGAACTATTGGCAACAACATCCGCAAGTGCACCAGTTTTATGGAAGAACTGCCCGACGCAACCTATTCAGCCGACGATACCTTGATTCGGTACAATACATGAGGCGAAACGACCTTGTTACTAGTATTCCAGGGTACTTGAAGGAATACGTGGCTTGGGATTGGATAGCCCCTGAGTTTTACTTTCTTTTCAATGCCTTATCCATCCTGAAATCTGACCCGAAACGCTTGTCCGATTTCCTGAAAAGGAGCCGTATTCGACACCCGTTTTTTTACTATGTAAGCGGCCTGAAGGCCTTAAGAGAAGGTGACGTAAAAACAGCGATTTCGGAGTTCAAGGAGACCATCGGCAGGACTCCCTTTTTCTTCGTAGAAGCCGAACATAACCTCGGTGTTTCTGAGTCCTTTCACTCGGAAAGTCGGGCGAGAAGGAGACTCCGCCGCATCCTCAACACCGTTGTCACGTTTCAGGATGCCTGGACCTCGTTGCGTCTACTCGATTCGGAACCCGGGAAGCTTCGTCCGACCGAGTTTTTATCCAGTCCCACGCTCGAGCTGTTCCTGAATTCTGAATGCTACGCCAAACCGAGCGCGTCTCGTTTAAAGGAATGGAGCAGAGCATGACTCCTGTTGGAGTTTCCGTTCTAATCCCGTTCAACCGGCAGGAAGCATATATCGCCGAGGCGGTCAGGTCGCTGCAAAATCAATCATTTGCTGGCTTCCAGGCCGTCCTGGTCGACAACCTGGCCGTCGACGACTCGTTGCGGGTGGCTAAGGAAGCCGCCGGCGACGATTCCCGATTCCTGTTCGAACGGGAGGAAAAACCGGGCATCGACCGGGCCTTGAACAGGGGGCTTTCCCGGGCAGTGGGGGAGTGGGTCACCTTCCTCGACGCCGACGACTATTATTTTCCAGAAAGACTCGAAAAGGCGATGGCAGTTGCCGAAGCGCAGGAAGCGGACATGGTCGTTTGCCGCGGGCTCAAGGTGGACGAGGGCGGCAAGCCGTTTGGCGAATCGGAACGGCTGATCTACGATCCCGAGACCTACCCGATGGTGCTGCTACAGAGCAACATCAGCTGGTCCTTGTCGTTTTTGACAGTGCGCGGAAACAAACTCCGATCGCTGGGACCGTTGCCCCATGCCTACAACTCGATACTCGATTATTACCTGTTGCTGCAAGCGTGCCAGCACGGTTGGAAGATCGTCTTCATCGACGAGCCTTTGATCGGCAAACGCCACCACGGGGGCAACTACTCTGCGGATGAGTTGCGTTTGATGGCCCAGGAAATCCCCCTGACCGTCGATTTCCTGCAGAATTTCCCGCCCGCACGCCAATTCTTCAGCGACTCGACCCTACGGCGGATCATGACCCAAAAATACCTGCGCGGGGTGCAGTACGCCCGCCGCCAGAAACGTTTTGCCGAGATCATCGGGTTCGCCGAGCCATTCGTTGCGGATGGCTGGATCATGCGGCCATTTTTCGACTATTACCGGGCCATGGCCCTGCTTCGAGTCGAAGGGGAGTCCGCCTTCCTGGTCGATGCGGGCCAGATCGACGGGCTTCACCCGCTCGATTTCTTTCTGCGCGGGCTGGCCCTGTTCTTCCGGAAACGGTACGCCTTATCGGAAAAGGCCTTTGCCGATGCCGAAAAGATAATGCGCTCGAATTTTCAGGAGGCTTCCTTGAGCCGGGCTATGGCCGCCATCATGATCGATCCGCCCCGGGGCAAGAAGCTGTTGAAGGCCGTGCTGAACCAGAGACCCGATTACCAGGATGCCTGGGTTGCCTGGCAGCAATTGTCCGCCCACGAGCCCCTCTTGAGGCCAACCCTCTTTTTGGGGGAGACTTCCTTGCGTTCGCTGCTCCAATATGAGGGGCAACAGGGGAAAACCAGCAAATGAGTGCCTCCACCGCCGCCATCGTCTGTACCTGGAACAAGAGAGAAGACCTGCTGGAGTGCCTGGCCAGCCTGACGAAGGTGCCCGAACCATTCGACCTGGTGGTGGTCGACAACGCTTCCAGCGATGGTACGGCCGAAGCGGTGCGAACCCGCTTCCCCGAGGTGACCCTGCTGGTGAACGACCAGAACCTGGGCGGCGCCGGCGGATTCAACACCGGCCTGCACTACCTGCTGGCCCGCCCCCAGTACCGGCACGCCTGGCTGCTGGACAACGACGTGGTGGTCGACCCCGGGGCGCTGACGGGTCTTCAGGTCGAGCTGGGAAGGGATCGGGCGGTGGCCATCGCCGGCTCGCTGATCCTGCGCCGCGACAGCCCGACCACCCTGCAGGAACTCGGCGCCCGGGTCAGCCTGGAGACCTTCGAGCGCGAGCCGCTGTTCAAGGACCATCCGTTGTCCTCCATCGGCCCGGCACCGGTGGAGGTCGATTACGTGCCGGCCTGCTCGCTGCTGGTCGATCTCGACAAAGTCCGGAAAGTGGGGGTCATGGACGAGGGATACTTCCTCTACTACGACGACGTCGAGTGGTGTGTGCGCATGAAGCGGGCGGGCTACCGGGTGGTCGCCACCCCGGCATCGCGGGTGTGGCACCGGGAGGGGGGGCGCAACCGCACCTCCAACCTGCCGGTCTACTACGCCTGGCGCAACGCCTGCCATTTCTTCATGGAACAGGTGGCCGGCACCCCCCATGTCGAGCCCTTTCTGAACGGCTTTCTGAAGCGCGCTTTCGTCGCCATCGCCCTGACCAAGCGGCTGGGCAAGCCGAACTCGTGCCGGACCCTCGTTTCGGCCCTGTGGGACGCCATCCTGAACCGGCGGGGCAAGGCTCCGGAAAGCAGGATCCAGCCCCTCGACCGGAGTACGGTCGAAATTCACCTGCCACGCATCGGTTCCCGACCGGTGTTTCTGGGTTCCGACCTCGATTTCTACACCTCGCTGCGGCCCTTAATCGGGGAGGGGGGCGCGGAAAAACTCGACTTCTTCACCTCGGTGCCTGGCGACCGTCTCCCCGCCTGGTTGCTGGAGAGGGTGTGCCTGCGTCCCGAGAGGGAGGCCATCCGTATTCCCGATGACTCGATTCTGGTGGTGCTATGCCCCCACCTGGTCACCGCACCCCATCCGCTGGAAAAGGAGTGGGCCAGGATGCTCGGCCGGCGGGGGGAGCAGGTCTGCTTCTACGACCAGCACAGCAACGCGATCTGGGGGCTTACCCCCCTGCGGCGACTGCGGCGGGAGCTGGATCGCGATTGGCAGTGGTTCCGCGACTGGATCGCCCCCCTGATAGGGGAACGGATATCGAAAAACGTCTCGGGGGGGCGGTGATGACCTCGCCGGTGGTCGCCGTCATCCTGGCCTCGGGCAGCGGGGAGCGCTTCGGTTCGGATCTGCCCAAGCAGTTTCTGGACCTCGCCGGCCGGGCGGTGGTCGAGCACTCGCTGGCCCGATTCGACGAGCACCCGGCAATCGACCGCATCGTGCTGGTCGTCCATCCCGGACATCGAAGCCAGGTGGAGGCCCTGCTGGCCCGCCGCCCGTTCGCCAAATTGGCCCCGCTGGTCGACGGGGGGGCCACCCGGCAGCAGAGTTCGCTTCTCGGGATCGCCGCGATCGACGCAGATTCTGCCCGGGTGCTGATCCACGACGCCGCAAGGCCCCTGCTCTCCGCCGCCCTGGTGTCGCGCTGCCTGGCCGCCCTCGAGCGCCACACGGCCAGCGGCGTCGCCGTCCCCTCGACCGACACGGTGGTCCAGGTCGACGAGCAGGGGAAGCTGGTCGCCGTCCCCCCGCGGCTCTCGATGTGGCGCATGCAGACGCCGCAGGGTGTTCACCTCGAGGTGAGCCGGGAGGCCCACCGCCGGGCAACAGCGGAGGGATTGAAAGACGCCAGCGACGACTGCTCGCTGGTTTTGCGCTACCGGCTGGCCGACGTTGCCATCGTTCCCGGAGAGGAAGGCAACTTCAAGATCACCTCGCCGGGGGACCTGGAACTGGCCGAGCAACTGCTGGCCATGGCCCGGCGGGCGGAGAGGGCCCCATGAAGACCGACCTGATGGTGGTGGGGGCGGGGCTGGCTGGCTGTACGGTCGCCGAGCGTCTTTCCGCCGAACTGGGCTGGGAGGTGGTGGTGGTCGAGCGGCGGGACACGGTCGGGGGCAATGCCGCCGACGAATTCGATGCCGCCGGGATCCTGGTCCATCCCCACGGCCCCCACATCTTCCATACCAAAAACGACGTGGTGTGGGGGTACCTGAACCGCTTCGCCCGCTTCAACCACTACCTCCACCGGGTGCTGGCCCGGGTGAATGGAAAGGAGGTCTACCTGCCGCTCAACCTCGATACCGCCGAAGCGCTCTTCCAGAGGCCCTTCACCGCCGATTCCTGGCGTGAATTCCTGGCCCGGCGGCGGGTACAGGCCGGCGAGATTCGCAGTTCCCGCGACGTGGCCGTGTCCCAGATCGGGGAAGAGCTTTACGAGTGGATCTTTGCCGGCTACACCCGCAAGCAGTGGGGGCTGGACCCGGCCGAGCTGGGTCCCGAGGTGCTGGCCCGCATCCCGCTGCGTTTCGATCGCGACACCCGCTACTTCGACGATCCCCACCAGGGTTTGCCCGAAAATGGGTACACCGCCATGGCCCGGCAGATGCTCCTTTCGCCCCGCATCCACCTGATGCTGCAGACCGACTTTGCCACCGTGCAGGATCGGATCGAGCGCAAGGCGACGGTGTTCACCGGCCCGATCGATCGGTATTTCGACTTCGCCCGGGGCCCCCTCCCGTACCGCAGCCTCCGTTTCGAATGGCAGACCCTGGATCAAGAGCATTTCCAGGGGGCTGGAGTGGTCAACTACCCCCAGGATGAGGCGTTCACCCGCATCACCGAGTTCAAGCACCTGACCGGGCAGCGCCACCCGCAGACCTCGCTGTGCCGCGAATACCCTTGCGCCGAAGGGGAGCCCTACTACCCGATCCCCTGCGACGACAACCACCGGCGCTACCAGGAGTACGCTTGCCTGGCGGGGGAGGAGCGGGATACCTTCTTTGTCGGTCGGCTCGCCCAGTACCGCTACCTGAACATGGACCTGGCGGTGGCGGAGGGGCTGAAGACGGCAGAAGCGATCATCGCCCGCTTCAAGAGCTGAGGCTGGCCTCGCCCCCCCAGGGCCCTCTCTCCTGAAACGCTGGCCTCTCCCCCCCAGGCCCCCTCTCCTGAAACTCTGGCCTCTCCCCCCAGGCCCCCTCTCCTGAAACGCAGGCCTCTCCCCCCAGGGCCCCCTCTCCTGAAACGCTGGCCTCTCCCCCCCAGGCCCCCTCTCCTGCAGGAAGAGGGGGTGCTGCGCGGGGCTAGCTTGGAAGATTGGCTATGCACCTTCTCCTTCAGGGGAAGGGA
>CAZTNO010000185.1:0-6160 GCA_964614865.1 uncultured Clostridia bacterium | reverse complement strand
CGCCGGCATTCGCCATGAAGCCCTTCATCCACCTTCACCTGCACTCCGAATACAGCCTGCTCGACTCCACCCTGCGCATCAAGGATCTGGTGCGCAAGGCGGGAGAGTACAACATGCCGGCGGTGGCCTTGACCGACCACGGCTCGATGCTGGGGGCGGTGCACTTCTACGACGAGGCCCAGCGGGCGGGGATCAAGCCGATCATCGGCTCCGAGCTGTACGTGGCCATGGGTTCGCGCCTCGACAAGCCCGAGAAGGGCGAGGACCGTACCAACTACCACCACCTGGTGACCCTGGTGAAAAACGACCAGGGTTACCGAAACCTGTGCGAGCTGATCACCCGCTCGTTCACCGAGGGGTTCTACCGCAAGCCGCGGGTCGACAAAGAGCTGCTCGACCGCTACGGCGACGGGCTGATCGTCCTCTCCGCCTGCATTCAGGGCGAGATCCCCTTCCTGCTGCTGCGCGGCCACGACGACCAGGCCGAGGCGGCAGCCCGCTGGTACCAGGAGCGGTTCAAAGACGATTACTTTATCGAGATCCAGGACCACGGCCTCCCCCCGCAGCGCGAGGTGCTGCCGAAGCTGGTCGAGCTGGCCGGCAGGCTCTCGATCCCGCTGGTCGCCACCAACGACGTGCACTACCTGAACAACGGCGATGCCGACGCCCGCGACATCCTGATCTGCCTGCAGACCCGCGAGCTGCTGGCCAACGACGACCGGGCCATGAAGAAGGAAACCGAGGAGATGTACCTCAAGCCGGCGGCCGAGATGGAGCGGCTGTTTGCCGCCTATCCCGGGAGTCTGTCCACGACCATGGACATCGCCGCCCGCTGCCAGTTCGGCTTCCGGCTGAACACCTACTTCCTGCCCGAATTCCAGGTGCCGGGCAAGAGCACGACCGACGACTACTTCGAGAAGATCTGTCTGGAGGGGTTCGAACGCCTGCAGAGCGACTATCTGGTCAAGGGCAAGAAGCTCAAGCACCCCATCCCCCACTACGAGGAGCGGCTGCGCTACGAGATCGAGAAAATTCGCAAGATGGGCTTCCCGGGGTACTTCCTGATCGTCTGGGACATCATCCGCTACGCCCGGGAGCAGGGGATTCCGGTGGGCCCGGGGCGCGGTTCGGTGGTCGGTTCGCTGGTGGCGTTTGCCATGGGCATCACCCAGATCGACCCGCTCGAGTACGACCTGATCTTCGAGCGCTTCCTCAACCCTTCCCGGGTGAGCATGCCCGACATCGACATCGACTTCGACGGCGAGCGAAGAGACGAGGTGATCGCCTACATCCGCCGCCGCTACGGCGAGGACAACGTCGCCCAGATCATCACCTTCGGCAAGATGAAGGCGAGGCTCGCGGTGCGCGACATCGGCCGGGTGATGGGTATCTCGCTGCCCAACGTCGATCGCCTGGCCAAGATGATCCCCGAGGGGCCGGGGGTCACCCTGACCCAGGTGCTGAAAGAGAACAAGGACTTGGAGAAAGAGATCCGCGGCAATCCCGAGACCGGCAAACTGTTCGATTTCGCCCTCAAGCTCGAGAGCAACGTCCGCCATACCTCGATGCACGCCGCCGGAGTGGTGATCGCCCCGCGCAAGCTCACCGAGTTCATGCCCCTCTACAAGACCCGCGACGACATCACCACCCACTTCGAAAAGGAGGAGGTGGAGCACCTGGGCCTGCTCAAGATGGACATCCTGGGTCTCAAGACCCTGACCATCATCAAGAACATCCTGGGCGAGCTTAAAACCGTCGAGGGCAAGGACCTGGACCTCAACAACATCCCGCTGCTCGACGCCCGCACCTTCAAGGTCTTCCAGAAGGGCGACACCGACGGTATCTTCCAGTTCGAGAGTTCGGGGATGCGCGACCTGCTCAAGAAGACCAAACCCAACCGCATCGAGGACCTGATCGTGCTCAACGGCCTCTACCGGCCGGGGCCGCTGGGTTCGGGCATGGTCGAACGCTACATCGAGCGCAAGAACGGGCGCGAGAAGGTCGAGTTCATCTTCCCCGAGATCGAGGAGGTGCTCAAGGACACCTTCGGCATCATCGTCTTCCAGGAGCAGGTCATGCGCATCCTGGTCACG
Organism: uncultured Clostridia bacterium; assembly: GCA_964614865.1. Classification (GTDB taxonomy): domain Bacteria; phylum Acidobacteriota; class Aminicenantia; order UBA2199; family UBA2199; genus CAZTNO01. Next base: position 4,067 of record CAZTNO010000185.1, on the reverse strand, counting down.
GTGGCAGGCTTCGAGATGATCGAGGCCGACGAGATCCGCAAGATCATGGGCAAAAAGCAGACCGAGAAGATGCCCGCGCAGCACAAGAAGTTCATGGAGCGGGCCACCGCTCGGGGTTTCGACAAGAAGAAGCTCGAAGAGCTCTGGGGCCAGATGAAGACCTTCGCCGAATACGGCTTCAACAAGTCCCACTCGGCGGCCTACGCCTACCTGGCCTACCAGACCGCCTACCTGAAGGCCCACTTCCCCGTCTACTTCATGGCCTCCCACCTCAGCTCCGAATCGGAGAAGACCTCGACCTCGTCCAAGATCATCCAGTACATCTCGGAGAGCAAGAAGATGGGGTTCGAGATCCTCCCCCCCGACATCAACCGCAGTTTCGAGAACTTCCGGGTGGAGAGCCCGACCTCGATCCGCTTCGGTTTGATCGGCCTCAAGAACGTCGGCGGCTCGGCGGTAGCCTCGATCCTGGCCGCCCGAACCGAAGGGGGGCCATTTGCCAACTACTCCGACTTCCTTCGTCGCATCGACCTCGGCAAGGTCAACAAGTCGGTTTTCGAGAGCCTGATCAAGGCGGGTGTCCTCGACGGTTTTTCGATCCGTCGTCGGGTGCTGTTCGAGAGCCTGCCCGAGGCCCTGCGCCAGGCCCAGATCCTGGCCCGCCGGGAAGAGGCGCCGCAGCGCTCCCTGTTCGCCGAGACCACCGCCAGCGAGGTGGTGATCGGTGCCGAATTCGCCGCCCTCGAGGAGTGGGGCGAGGCCGAGTTGATCCAGGGCGAAAAAGAGATCGGCGGCGTCTACATCACCCGCTCGCCGGTGGAGAAGTTTGCCGCCGAGATCACCAAGGTCTCCAATACCTCGATCGCCGCCATCCTGGCCAAGGATTTCACCGGCGAGCAGATCAAGCTGGGCGGGGCGGTGACCTCCTTTACCGAGCGCAAATCGCGCAAGGGGGACCCGTACGGCGAGCTGTTCTTCGAGGACCTGACCGGCCGCATCAAGGTGCTGGCCTTCAAGGACCGCTGGAAGCAGGTGCGAGGGGATCTCAAGATCGATACCCCCTACTTTCTCGAGGGCAAGAATTCCGATGGCGAAGAGGCCACCATCTACCTGGAGAGCCTGGTGGAGCTGGAGTCGTTCCTCAAGAAGAAGGCCCGCAAGATCCTGATCCGCGTGCAGTACGACCAGATCACCCCGGCTTTCAACGAGAAGTTGCGGACCAAGCTGGAACGCAACCGCGACTCGGTGCCCTACATCGTGATGGTGGTGCGGCCCGACGGCTACCGGGTGATCCTGAACGCCGAGGACAACCAGGGGCTCAAGGCCACCACCGCCATGAAGCGCGACATCGAGAAGCTGACCGGCGAAAATTCGGTCGAGATCTTGTTCTGATCTGGAGGTGAGGCGAATGGAACGAAGCAAACGACGGGTGGCGGCGACTCTGGCTTTGCTGGTGCTGATGCTGGCGGGAGCTTCCGTTCCGGCTGCGGCCCAGGAGAGCAAGGGGGAGCTGGAAAAGAAGATCGATGCCCTGGAGCACCGTTTCGACCAGCTGGCTCGTTTTGCCGAATACGCCTAGTCTTCGCTGCTCTCACTGAAACTGCTGTAAAAGCTGATATGGTTGTGTCATGTATGCTTGGAGCCGGGCTGGGCGTGACTAATGTGAGAATGTGCTCCACGAAATGGCAACACTATCATTGATAATTCTTCAGTACGTTGGTGGTAGTTGTTTTTAGACTCCCCAGTGGCAGCTTGTCCTGTTTTTTATAATATTTCTAAGCAGATCGCTTGAAATCTGATATCACCTGGGGTACGATCCAATTATGGGCAAAAGGAGTTCCCAATCAGTTTCTGACAAACCACGCGCTCCGCGCAACCGCACACTGACCCTTTTGGAGGCCGAGCAGGTCGCATTGTCGCGGCAGCTTCTGCGTGCGCCGTTGCCGGTGGGCGTAGCAGCGTTGACGGATCGCATTGTTTGCGGCGATTTCATCGAGTTGTTGCCGCAGCTGCCCAAGGCATTTGTGGATTTACTCATCCTTGACCCGCCTTACAATTTGACGAAGCGGTTCGGTGCGGAAATTTTTCGCGAGCGGTCGCTAGCGGATTATGAAGAGTGGTTTGAGGGCTGGTTCGTCCGCGTTCTGCCGCTGCTCAAGCCGACGGCGAGCCTTTACGTGTGCGGCGATTGGAAGTCGTCCGCGGCTGTGCATCGCGTGCTGGACCGGCATGTCATAGTGCGCAACCGCATCACCTGGGAGCGCGAGAAGGGGCGTGGCGCGAAGTCGAACTGGAAGAACGCTAGCGAGGATATCTGGTTCGCGACAGTGTCCGACGACTATTGCTTCAATGTGGAGGCGGTGAAGTTGAAGCGCCGGGTTATCGCGCCGTATCGCGAGAATGGCCGGCCGAAGGACTGGCATGAAACAGAGGAGGGCGACTTCCGGCTGACGCATCCCTCGAACCTCTGGACGGATCTGACCGTGCCGTTCTGGTCCATGCCGGAGAATACTGATCATCCGACGCAGAAGCCGGAAAAGCTTGTCGCCAAGCTGCTGCTGGCTAGCAGCCGCGAGGACGATTTCGTTTTCGATCCGTTCCTCGGCTCAGGTACGACAGCGGCGGTGGCGCGCAAGCTGGGGCGGCGGTTTGCAGGTGTCGAGATTGACGAGGCTTTCGCTTGTCTTGCTGCCCGGCGTGTCGAATTGGTGAACGACGATCCTTCGGTCCAAGGTTACGTCGGAGGCGTCTTCTGGGAGCGAAATACGCTCAACATGCAGCCGAAGCAGAATGCGCCGGTTGCTGATGAATACCCGGTGTTGTTCGAAACGCTGACGCCATATCGTGTCACCAAACCTAAGGCGAAATGAACTCCCCACTTTTTGAACCAAAAACCCGTGGGTGCATCGAGAGCAAAGTCAGTGACCTGTTGAACGGGGAGGCCGATTTTCTCTCCGCCGCCACAGCCGAAAGCACCCGCGCCGCAGGCGATGCCATCCAATCCATCATCGAAAACAACTTCGCGGAAATTCTTGACGATCTCGTCGGCGAATATTCCGCCAGCTTCGCCCGGCGAGCAATGGCCGACCTGGCGTTCAAGGACAGTGCCAACAACTATTGTGTTGTGGACGTGAAGACCCATCGAGAAGGCACGGCGTTCAACATGCCAAACCTCACATCAGTTGACCGTCTTGCCCGATTCTACGAGGATGACAGTAACTACTTCGTGATTCTTTTGGTGAAGTATGCCGTTAGCGGCACGAAGGTCACTGTTCAGCACGTTCATTTCGTCCCGATCGAGCATCTGGAATGGGATTGCCTCACCATAGGCGCGCTCGGCACAGGCCAGATTCAGATTGCCGATTCCAATCGCACTAGAATTAATCCGAATCAGAATCGGCGTATGTGGATGTTGGAATTCTGCGACACGGTACTGTCGTTCTATCCGCGAGAGATCTCCAAAATTACCAAACGCATCGGCAAATTTGAGAAGGTGAAAGAGTTTTGGATGGCAAAACCGGAGGTTTGACCGTGCGATGAGAGCGTCAGCCTTCTCAACTGAAAGCGATCAGCTCACCGATGTAAGCCTGTTCGCCGTGGATGAAAAGCGTTGAGAAAGAAGATCATGCGACATTGCAGCCTCTGGAACATTGGCTCGACGGGCTAGCCAAGGCAGTCGACGACGCTCTATGACTGGTCAGTATGACCGAATATGCTTATGCCGACAAGGTGTTTCTTGTCGCCCCGACGGTTACCGGGTGATCCTGAACGCCGAGGACAACCAGGGGCTCAAGGCCACCACCGCCATGAAGCGCGACATCGAGAAGCTGACCGGCGAAAATTCGGTCGAGATCTTGTTCTGATCTGGCAGGAAAATCACTCCTTTCCCAAAGTTGAAAAATAGTGCCCGAGGGCAGCCAGAAAAAACTCCTTGCTGAAATATTCGATTTCCTCTTTTCTTGCCAGGAATGGCCTGACATCGTTTCGGATATGCCCGAAATCGACGTGGTCGACCGGGATTTCCCATATGACTCTAGAGTTGCCATCCGCCCCTCCTCTTTTGCTAG
>CAZTNO010000184.1:0-6219 GCA_964614865.1 uncultured Clostridia bacterium | reverse complement strand
CTGTCGCCCTTGGTCGGAGAGGAGATCCGCCAGCAGCACGGCCGCGACCTCTACGAGGTGATCGCCGCCGAGCGGCATCACTGGGCGATGTCACTCACCGAGGAGGTCTCCCGTTACGGCGAACGGGACCTCGAACCGTTTCGGGAGAAGCTGGACCGCTGGCTGCTCCATCCGGTCGCGGGCCACCTCTTCCTGGTCGCATACTTTTTCGCCTTTTTCGCCACCGTGTTCGGTGTGGGGCGCATTATCTCCGCCCTGATCACCCCGCCGCTCGATCATATCCCCGCCCTCTACGCTCCGCTACGCCAGTCCACCATCTGGGGGTTCGCAATCCTCGACGGGCTTTGGCAGGGGATCGGCGGAATTCTGGGCATCGTACTGCCCTATTTCATCCCCCTCATCTTCCTGAACTCGATGTTCGAGGATACGGGCTACCTTTCCCGCATTGCGTTCCTGCTCGATGCCCTGCTGCACCGCATCGGCCTGCACGGCAAATCGGCCGCCCCCTTCATCCTCGGCCTCGGCTGCTCGGCCCCGGCCCTGGTCGCCACCCGCATCCTGGAGAACCGCCGCGACCGGGTACTGTCGGCGATGTTGATCCCCTTCATCCCCTGCTCGGCGAGGCACGCCGTCATCTTCGCCCTGGCGGCAGCGTTCACCGGCCCGCTCGGTGCTGTACTGATCTACGTCCTGGTGATCCTGGTGATCGCCGTATCGGGCAAACTGCTCTCCCTGTTCATGCCCAAACCGTTGGGGCTGATCATGGAGATCCCCGACCTCAAGCGCCCCTCGTTCGGGGGGGCGGTGCGAAAAACCGGCTACCGGCTCCGGGAGTTTCTCCGTTCGGTGATTCCCTTCCTGCTCGGAGGCAGCCTGGCCTTGTCCCTGCTGTCGGTGTTGCGCATCGAACGCTGGATCGACACCGTGTTCAGCCCGCTGATGGAGGGGCTGCTCGGTCTGCCGGGAACCCTTTCCACCCCGTTGCTGTTCGGTTTCTTCCGCAAGGAGTTGATCGGGGTCATGGCCGGTCAGGCCCTGGGAGTCCCCTCGCTCGCGGCGCTGCCCCTCACCGCCGTCCAGGTGTTCGTCTTCATGGTGTTCGTCACTTTCTACTTTCCCTGCTTTTCCACCTTCGTGGTGATGGGGCGGGAGTTTGGCTGGAAGACGGCTGCCCTTTCCGGCACCTTCAGCCTGCTGGTGGCCACCCTGCTGGCGATCGCCGCCCGCCAGTTTGCCCCGCTGTGCTTCTGACCGGGATTCCCGCCGCCAGACCGTTGACTTTCACCCGAGCCCTTCGGTAGAATAGGGGGGGCACCGTCACCATGGTTTCGATCTTACTCTTTTACCTGGCTTGCTTTATCCTGGGCATGGTTTTGTGCATCCCCATCGGGCCGGTGAACCTCGAGGTGTTTCACCTGGCGGTCACCAAGAATTACCCCCAGGCGCTCAGTATCGCATTCGGTGCCGCCATCGGCGATGCCATCTGGGCCACGTTGGCCTTCTTCGGCATCACCCCCTTCATGAGCAACCGCTACGCCGAGGCCTTTTTTCTGGCCATCACCGCGGTGGTCACCTTCGTGATCGGCATCGTCACCCTGCGCGACGCAAAATTCGTGCAACGCATCGAGCAACGCGAGATCGAGTTCAGCAAGCGGGTGAAACGCAAGCGCTGGGCCCTGTTGAAGGGGCTCACCATGGTGTTGATCAATCCATTGGGCATCGCCTCCTGGTTGATCTGCCTGGCCTTTTTACGCAAATTCCACATCTACATCCCGCTTCGACTCAGCTACGAGATCATCTTCTTCTTCGTGGTGGTGTTGGGCGTAATGGTCTATTTTTCGGCGATCGTCTTCATCACCGAGCGCATGAAACACCTGTTCAACCCGCAGAACACCGGCCGGGTGATTCGCGTCCTCGGCTACATGCTGATCGTCTTCAGCCTGGTGTTTCTGTTCAACTCGCTCAAGTCCTTTTTCGGAACCTATTCCCCGAACGGTTCGATGATTCACTGATGCCCCAGGCCGCGGTCGAAGGGCTGATCCTGGGCACCGTTGCCGTGGGCGAACAGGACAAGCTGGTGCAGTTGCTGGCCCGCGAGCACGGGCTGATGCGGGGAATCGCTCCCGGCGCGTTGAAAGCCGGGAACCGTTTCGGCTCGATGCTCGAGCCCTTTTCCCTGGTGAATTTCCAATACCACTGGGTCCAGGAGCGCGAACTCGTCACCCTCTCCCGGGGCGACCTGGTCCGGTCATTCTTCCCGTTGGTGTCGAAAGCCGATTCGATCTTCGTGTTCGGGCTGATCGCCGAAGCGTTGACCCGCTTCGTGCCCAATGGCCCCCCCAGCCCCCGGCACTTTCGCCTCCTCCTCTCCCTGCTGGAAGCGGGAGAAGAGGGGAAAAGCCTGTCCCACCTCCTCCTCTACTTCCTGTGCTGGACCCTCCGACTGGAGGGCTGCCTGTTCAACCCCGCCCGCTGCACATCGTGCGGCACCGTGCGTCCCGACCCCGCCTGGCTGATGAAGACCTTCGCGGGCATCGTGTGCCGGCAATGCCGGCGCGGAGAAGAAATCGGCCTTTCCGGTGACGAACTGGCCTTCGTGGAGTGGACCCGGCGTCACCCGGCAGGCGACCTGGCCCAGTGGGCTCCGGTTTTACCGCCCGCCCCGCTGGCCCGGGCCCTGGTCCGCGCCATCGAGCACCACGGCGAGTTGACCTTGAAAACCGCTACTTGCCTGTCCCTGCTCCGCTGAAGTTCACGAACCCGCCCCTCCTCCCTCTGCCCGCCCATCGGAACCTTTCCCGCCGCCAAGCAACGCCGCCAGCGCCCGCATCGACGGGATCTGCTCGAGGCCGATCTTCACCACCGAGGTCAGGGGCACCGACAGGATCATCCCCACCACCCCCCACAACCACCCCCAAAACAACAGCGAGGCCAGGATGACCACCGGCGAGAGGCTCAGCCGCCATCCGGTGATTTTGGGCTCCACCACGTTGCCCATGGTGAACTGCATGATCATCAGGCTGACCAGCACGATGGCCACCCGCCAGCAGGGCCCGTATTGCAGGAACCCGATCAGGACGGGAAACGTCGTGCCCACCACCGAACCGAAGGTAGGGATGAAGTTGAAGAAGAAGACCAGCAGGGCCGAGAGGACGACGAAATCGAATCGCCCCACGGTCAGGATGATTCCGGCCAGAAAAGCCGTGATCAGGCTCATGGCCACCTTGATCACCATGTAGTGCTGGATGCGCTGGTCGATGGCGGCATAGACCTGCAGCAGCGAAGTCGCCCGATCGGCGGGCAGGGTCTGCCGCAACCGGCACTTCAACCCTTCCGACCCGCCCAGCATGAACATCAGGAACAACAAAACCAGCACCGCGTTGCCCAAAAAATCGCCGAAGGTGCCGAGGGTGGAAGTGACCAGCCCGGCGATCTGCTTGGGATCCAGCTGGGCGATGATCTTTTCCAGCTGAAGGCTGGAATCGCGAAGGTGGTAGCGCTCGGCCACCATCCGCCCCACCTCGACCAGTCGTCCCGAGTAGTAGGGGAAGCGATCCACCAGGGTCGAAACCCCCGAGTAGAGGAGCAGTCCGATCAGGTAGAGCCCCGCCAGCAGCACCGCCATCACTCCGGCGAGGACCAGCCGGCGGGGGATCCCCGCCTGGACCAGACGGGAGACGAGGCCGTTGCACAGGAAAAAGAACAACAGGGCCAAGCTGAGCGGAATGAACAGGAAGGCGAGTTGCCGGAGGACCAATCCCGCCCCCATCAGGGCGATCGCCCCCGTATACAGCTTGATCCGGTGAAGGTCGGAGCGATCACAATCCATAGTTGTCCATGGTCGTGCGGACGTTCACCTGTTCGACCTTCTTGAAGAGGAGGTAGTCCACGGTGAGCGAGTAGGCGATTTCGTACGTGATCTTGCCCGCGGAAACCTCCACCTGGGCGGTACCCGAATCGCGGTCGACGTTGTGACTGGTCATCACCTTCAATATTGCCTCCCGGGCCTTTTCGGGGGTGAGCTCGGACCCGCGGATGACACCCAGGGTGTCGTACACGTCTTTCTTGATCTGTTTTTTGGTCGACCCCGCCTCCAGGTACTTGAACGTGGCATACCCTCCGTAGCAGACCACTACGAACAGGATCAGGTTGAACAGGGTGCTTTTTCCGGACTGACGATTGATCATGACTTCCACCTCCAGAGTATTTTTTTTGCCTGGGCCCGCACTTCGGCGGACCCGTCTTTTCGGGCGACCGTTTCGATCAAGTGGCGGCTTTCGTTGCCACCCAGCAGGAAAAGGGCCTCGAGGGCCGTCTCGCGAACCCAGCAATGCTCGCTTTGCAGATGGCGGGCCACGCTAGGCAGGGCCCGACCGACTTTCAGCCTGCCCAGGGGGATCAGGGCCGCAGGGGATCGTTCGTTGATGCGGCTGGCCATCGCCAGCAACGGCCCCTCGGCCGAGGGGCATCCGATCTCGCCCAGAGCCCGGGCGGCCGCCTTGAACACGAAAGGATCACCGAGCAGAGCAATCAACCGTTCGCAGGCCGGCAGGTAACGAAGGCGGGCCAGGGCCTCGATCGCGGTTTCCCGCAGGAAAGGGTCCTGGGATTCGAGCAGTGAGAGCAGACTCGGGCCATCGGCAGATCCTGCGCGCTCGAGCACATGGGAGCGCAAGGTGATGCGCCGGGTCAGGGAACCGTCGCACAGCTCTTTCAGCAACAAGGAAAAGGGGGTCCCCTCCACCACCGTTTCCTCACCCTGGCCCTGGACGGGGTGCGTCTCTTCGGGGGGGGCTGACGGCCCCGCCTTTACGGCGAGCAACTCTTCCCGCAGGGCAGCCGCCGAAGCAAAGCGGTCTTCGGGGCGCATGGCCAGACACTTCATCACCAGCCGGGAAAGGGAGGGGTCGAGACCGGGCACCAGGTCGGCCGGGGGGGGGAAAGCTCCGACCGGCTTGCGCCCGGTGGTCAGTTGGTACAGGATCACCCCGACCGAGTACAGATCGGCCCGGCCGTCCACCGAGCGGGCGCTCTCCCGCTGCTCGGGGGCGATGTAGTCCATCGTGCCCAAAACCTCGTCGGTGCGGGTGAGTTGCGTGTTCTGTCCCCAGAGCGCGGTGGCGATGCCGAAATCGCACAACTTGGGCACCAGGTCGCGGGTCAGCAGGATGTTGGAGGGCTTGATGTCGCGATGCACCACCCCGTGGGCATGGGCGTGATCGAGGGCGTCGATCACCCTGGCCATGAGGGGGATCCACTGCGGCAGGGAGAGCGTCCGATCGAGCAAGACCCGGCGCAAGTCGCCGCCATCGACGAATTCGCTGACGATGGCCCCCTCCCCTCCCTCGTAGCTGCTCTCCAACACCTCGATGATGTGGGGGTGGTGCAACCGGGCCATCAAGCTGGCCTCGCGAAAAAACCGGCGAACGTACTCTTTGTCTCCGGCAATCTCGCGATTCAGGGTCTTGATCGCCACCAACCGGTTGTCGGCCAGACGGCGACCGAGATACACGGTGGCCATCCCGCCCCGACCGATTTCGCGAATGCGGACGTAGGGTGAACTCATCGGACCACCAGTACCGCTTTTTGCGCAACGGTATCCTGGAAAACGGCGATGTCCCGCAACGCCTGGACCGCAGTCCGCCCCGGGATGAAATGGTAGACGAGTCGCCCGGCCTGGCGATCCATGCTGAACCGCTCGGCCGCCCCGACCGGGACCCCGGGAAAGACGCCGATCCATTGGAGCTGTCGCGCTTCCCTGCCGGTCTGGTGAATCGCCTGTTTCCAGTAGGAGAGTTGCTCTCCCTGGGAGAGGAACACCGGGGGGATCGATTGCCGCCGGACCGTCAACCGTCCCAGGACCGTGGTCCCGTCCTGGAGCGGAGTACTCAGCGAGGCCACCAGGTTGCGGCAAAACACCGGGAAACCGGAAAACGACAGGTTGCGCACCCGCGGCCGGTATTCCAACCGCAAAACAGAGGGATCGTGCTCTGCCAGGTCGCGGACCGGGGGCAAATCGAGGAGCGGCAGGTTCGCCACCGCGGGGGCGACCACCTTGCCCAGCGCCGCATCCAGCACCGGGGTGGACAGGGCGGCCATGGTCGTGCCGCCGATTCGCACCTGGATCAGCTGGTCCACCAGGTCGGTGATCGCTCCCACCCAGGAGGCCCAGCTGGCACCAACGACCTTGGGACACCCCGGAAATCCGTGTTCCACCAC
>CAZTNO010000183.1:0-6327 GCA_964614865.1 uncultured Clostridia bacterium | reverse complement strand
CCCGCTTGTGCCGTCCAGCCTACCACGCTCCGGCGGCGAGATCAACAGCCGCCCCTCCCGGTGGTGGGCTTGAAAAAAAAACGCGATTGGTTCACGATTCCCCCTTGCAAAACCCCCCGCCCCCCGGGGGCGGCGAGGAGGAAGACATGGGCATGAACTGGACATCGCTGTTGACCCTGGTTTTTGGCGCCACCCTGGCCATGGCCGCAAATCCCCCGGTGAGCGACACCCTGGAAACCCGTGCCGGCAACCTGCGCATCACCCCCGTCGGCCACGCCACGCTGATGCTGGAATGGCAGGGGCTGGTGATCCACGTCGACCCACAGCCGGCGAGCACCGCCCTGGCCAAGGCCGACCTGATCCTGATCACCCACGAGCATGGCGACCACCTCGACAGTGCCGCCATCGGCGCCCTGAGCAAGACCGGCACCCGGCTGATCTACACGGCCGCCTGCGCCCGCAAACTTCCCGGCGGCGAGGTCCTTGCCAACGGCGAGCAGGCCGAATTCCAGCGCATCGTCATCGAGGCGATCCCCGCCTACAACATCCTCCACGAGCGCGCTCCGCAAAAACCCTTCCACCCGAAAGGGGAGGGCAACGGCTACCTGCTGACCCTGGGCGGGCTGCGCCTCTACCTGGCCGGGGACAGCGAGAACACCCCCGAGATGAAGGGGCTAAAAAACATCGACATCGCCTTCCTGCCCATGAACCTGCCCTATACCATGACCCCCGAAATGGTCGCCGATGCCGCCCGCAGCATTCGCCCCCGGATCCTCTACCCCTACCACTTCGGCGACACCGATCCCGCGAAACTGGTGGCCCTGCTGGCCGGGGAAAAAGGGATCGAGGTGCGCATCCGCGACCTCAAGTGACGATTTCACCGAGATGGAGAGGTGCCCTATGAGCGATTCGATCAAGACTTTGCAGCGTTCCCGGAAGAACCGCATGATCGCCGGCGTTTGTGGCGGTCTCGCCGATTACTTCGGCCTCGACCCGACGCTGGTCCGGGTCCTCTACGTGGTCGCCTCGATCGTCAGCATCGCCTTCCCGGGCATCCTGGTCTACCTGATCCTGTGGGTGGTGATCCCCGAAAGCACGGCCTGAAGGGCCGAACGCTCCGGAATTGCCTCCGGAGCTAGCGAATGTCGATCAGGTACATCGAGAACGAGCCCGTGTGGGGATGGTCGTTCCCTCCCGCCTCGCGCACCCAGATCTCCTGGTTGGGGCCGCCGTTGCCCATGTTCACCGAGTAGTACACATCGCGGTCCCGCCATTTCCCCAGGACCTTCTTTTGCCGCAGGGTGGCCTTCTCGATCACCGGGTAGTGCAGCGAGGTGAACGCGGCGTCCGATTCGTTGGTCAGCACGATCACCGGGCGATCCTGGTCCAGCGACTCTTTCACCTGGCGGAACTTGTCGTACTCGGTGCCCCGGATCCGCTCGAGGGTGCAGGAGTAGCCCACGGTCTTGACGTAGTTGTCCACCCGCTCCATCTTGTTGCCGGTGGTGCGACCGTACTTTTTCCCCTGCCATTCGCCGTAGGTGGTGTCCATGATTTGGGCGATCCGGCTCATCTCGCGGGCGAGATCCGGGTCATCGCGTCCCGTCTGGTCATGGGGCATGGTGATAGCGGAAAGGAGTTTCGACTTGCCCCGGTGTTCTTTCCAGTAGCCGAAAACGATCGCCCACGCAGTGGCCCCGCAACCGACCGGGTGACCCGACGAGGTGAACGTCTGGAACCAGCGCGGAGTCGAAGCCCGCAGTTCGGCTTTGATCTCCCGGTAATCGCCCGCCCGGACCGTGCCGGGAACGAGCGCCGCGAGCAACAGTCCCGCCATCCACAGCGGACGGGTCGTGCTGTTTTTTTTGCGTGTCATGGGTTCCTCCTTGGCCCTGTCGGGCAAGCCGCAGCCATCTCGGCAGCGATGGCGGCAAAAGCGGCGGCGGGATCGGCGGCTGCCGAAATGGCCCGGCCGATCACCAGGTAATCGGCCCCGGCGGCCACCGCCCGGCCCGGAGTCATCACCCGCTTCTGGTCCTGGACATCGTTTCCGGCGGGGCGGATGCCCGGAGTGACCAGGGTCACCGCGTCACCGAACCGCGACCGGATCGGCTCGATCTCCCGGGGCGAACAGACGAACGCCGACAGGCCGGCGGCAAGCCCCAGTTCGCAGAGTTTCAACACCGCATCCACAGGGGCGAGCGGCACCCCGGTATCGGCCAAGTCCTGTTCCGACATCGAGGTCAGCACCGTCACCCCGAGCAGGGTGAGCTCGGGGCGAATCGCCGCCGCCTCGACCGCCCGGCAGACCATCTCTTTGCCCCCCGAAAGGTGCAGGGTCAGAAAGTCGGGGCGAAAACGCAAGGCGGCCCGCACCGCGCCAGCGACGGTGTTGGGGATATCCTTGAACTTCAGGTCGAGAAACAGCCGTTTCTGCCGGTGGTGGACCCGCTCGATCAGGGGCTCGCCCAGGGCCAGGAAGGCCTCCAGCCCCACCTTGAACACGCGGGCCGCGGGCAGGGCGTCCATGGCCGCCTCGGCCAGTTCCAGCCGGTCGACGTCGAGAGCGATCATGATCCGGTCGTCACGTTCCTTCAACACTGCAATTTCCCCCGGATCTCGGCCAGGTCGCGAATGCCCAGCCGGTCCATCTCCCGCCCCAGCTCGGCCACGATGCGCGGCCCGGCCAGCGGGTCCACGAAGTTCACCGTGCCGATCTGGCAGGCCGCCGCCCCCACCAGGATGAACTCCAGCACGTCACGACCCGAGGTGATTCCGCCCATGCCGATCACCGGGATCTTCACCTGCCGGCACACCTCCCAGACCAACCGCAAGGCCAGCGGCTTGATCGCCGGCCCCGACAGCCCGGCCACCCCGTTGGCAAAAACCGGCCGGCGCCGCTCCAAATCGACCGCCATGCCCAGAAAGGTGTTGACCAGCGACAGGGCATCGGCTCCCGCCTCTTCGGCGGCCCGGGCGATCACCCCGATGTCGGCGACGTTGGGCGACAGCTTGGCGATCAGGGGTTTGCCAACCCGCTCTTTGACCCTCTTCACCAGCCGGAAGGTGTGCTCTTCGCTCTGGGCGGGGCAGCGCCCACCCTGGTGGACGTTGGGGCAGGAGATGTTGAGCTCGAGCATGGCCACTTCGGGCATGGCGGCAAACAGCTCGGCCACGTTCAGGTACTCGTCGTCGTCGCCGCCGCAGACGTTGATCACCACCGGCACCGGGGTCCGGGCCGCCAGCTCGCGGACGATGCGCTGCAACTCCACCGCACCGGGGCCGGCGAGACCGATCGAATTCAGCAATCCCCCCGGGGTTTCGGCGAGCCGCGGCGGCGGATTGCCGGCGCGGGGGGCCAGGTAGATCCCCTTGAGCACGATGGCCCCGAGCTCTTCCAGGGCGAAAAAGGGGCGGAACTCCTCGCCGTATCCGAAGGTGCCCGAGGCGGTCAGCACCGGATTCTTCAGCTGGATGAACCCCAGATCGACCTTCAGGTCGGCCATTGCACCGCCTCCATCGGGAAGATGGGGCCTTCCTCGCACACGCGCAGGTAGCCGCCGCGGCGAGCCGGCACCGCGCAGCTGTGGCAGGCCCCGAAGCCGCACCCCATCAACGCTTCCAGCGAGACGAAGTGACGATCCGGTTCGGCGGGCAACCGGCGGGCCAAAGCGGCGAGCATCCGCTCGGGGCCGCACGAGAAGGTGACCGCCTGCGGGAACTCTGCCAGCAATCGCCCGGCGACCTGGGTCACCAGCCCCCGCTCGCCTGCAGAGCCGTCGTCGGTGCAGAGGGCGAGGTGGAGGCCGGGCAGCGCGGCGATGAGCCCCGCCAAGTGCAGGCCGTCGCGGGAACGGGCGCCGTAGACCAGCTGGATGCGGTTTGCCGAAGCCAACACCTCGGCGGCAAAGAACACCGGCACCACCCCGCGCCCTCCGGCCACCAGGATCACGTCGCGATCGTGCCAGGGGGGCACCGTATTGCCCAGCGGGCCGAGCACCGGCAACACGTCTCCGGGACGGGCGGCGGCGAGCCTTTCGGTGCCCCGCCCCACCACTTCGAAGTAGAACCAGATGCGGCTGGAATCCACGCGCAAGATGCCCAACGGGCGGCGCAACAGGGGGTCGTGCCCCGGGGAGACCCGGATCATGGCGAAGTGTCCGGGGCGCGCCTGGCGGGCGATGGGCTCGCACTCCAGACACAGCAGGTGGAATCCTCCTGCCAACTGGGTATTCTCTACGACGATGGCGGGGGCGTCGAGCATGGAAGCATTATCGCAAAATCGGTTCTCCCGGTAAAGGCCCCGCATTTCCAAAAAACCTCTGGTCAAGAGCGGATCGCTGTGGTATAATGCCCTGCGAATCCGGTACGCGGCAGTCGATCGATCCCAGAAAGGTTCCCCTGACACCCACTTCCTATCCCCGACGAACCGGAGCCATAAGGAAAAAAACCATGGAAAACAACATCGCCAAGATCCGCAACATCGGCATCGTCGCCCACATCGATGCCGGCAAGACGACGACCACCGAGCGCATCCTCTTTTTCACCGGGGTCACCCACAAACTCGGCGAGGTGCACAACGGGCAGGCGGTGATGGATTTCATGAAGCAGGAACAGGAGCGCGGCATCACCATCACCGCCGCCGCCATCACCACCGCCTGGAAAGGCCATCAGATCAATGTGATCGACACCCCCGGCCACATCGACTTCACCGTCGAGGTGGAACGTTCGCTGCGCGTGCTCGACGGCATCGTCATGGTGTTCTGCGGAGTCGGCGGCGTCGAACCGCAGAGCGAAACGGTCTGGCATCAGGCCGACCGGCACAAGGTGCCCCGCATCGCCTTCGTCAACAAGCTCGACCGTGCCGGCGCCGACGTGGTCGCCACCGCCACCCAGATGGACGAGATGCTGGGAGCGGGCGCAGTGCTATTCCAGTTGCCGATGGGCGCCGAAGAGGAGTTCCACGGCATCATCGACCTGGTGAACCGCAAAGCCTACTTCTATCAGGAGCTCGAGGTGCGCGAAGGCGAGATCCCCGCCGAATACCTGCCCAAAGTACAGGAGTACCGGCACCGCATGATCGAAGTGCTGGCCGATTACGACGAAACGGTGATGGAGACCTACGTCGCCGAAACCGACCCTTCCGCCGACGATTTGCGCCGGGCCGCCCGCAAGGCGGTGCAGAGCCTGTGCGTGACGCCGGTGTTCTGCGGCAGTTCGTTCAAAAACAAAGGGGTGCGCCTGCTGCTCGACGCCGTGGTCGACTACCTCCCCTCGCCGCTCGACCGGGGCGCGGTGGTCGGCATCGTCCCCGGTGAAGCCGAAAAGCCCCTGACCCGCAAGCCCACCATCCACGACCCCTTCTCCGCCCTGGCCTTCAAGATCATCAACGACCCCTACGTCGGACAGCAGACCTTCATCCGCGTCTACTCGGGCAGCCTGACCGCCGGCTCCTACATCCAGAACACGGTCAAGGAAAAGCGGGAACGGGTGGGCCGCATCATGCGGATCCACGCGAGCAACCGCGAGGACATCGACCAGATCGGTGCGGGCGACATCGCCGCCCTGATCGGCACCAAGGTGACCACCACCGGCGACACGCTGTGCGACGAAAACGCCGAGATCCAGCTCGAGACCATCCACTGCCCCGAAACGGTGGTCGACCTCAAGGTCGAGGCCCCGTCGGTCAAGGAACGGGACAAACTGGGGATGGCCCTCAGCCGCTTGTCGCTGGAGGACCCCTCGTTTCGCGTGCGGGTCGACGACGAGACCGGCGAAACCGTCATCTCGGGGATGGGCGAGTTGCACCTCGAAGTGATCGTCGACCGGCTCAAGACCGAACACAAGCTGGAGGTCACCGTGGGCGAACCGGCGGTCGCCTTCCGCGAAACCATCACCGTCGAGGCCCAAGGCAATTCCAAGTTCCGCAAGCAGACCGGCGGTCACGGTCAGTACGCCCACATCGTCTTTCGCTTCGAGCCCAACCCCACCCATGGGTTGGAATTCGTCAACCAGGTGCGCGGCGGCAACATCCCCAAGGAATTCATCCCGGCCATCGAAAAGGGCTTCTTTGCCTCGATGCAAAAAGGGCCCTACGCCGGCTATCCGATGATCGACGCCAAGTTCGTCCTCCTCGACGGCAGCTACCATGAGGTCGACTCCAGCGAACAGGCCTTCCGCACCTGCACCGAGACCGCCATTCGCGAGATCCTCTCCAAGGTGGGCCCGCAACTCCTCGAGCCGCTGATGAAGATCGAGGTCAACACCCCCGACGAGTACATGGGCGAGATCATCGGCGACATCAACCGCCGCCGCGGCCGCATCGAC
>CAZTNO010000182.1:0-6336 GCA_964614865.1 uncultured Clostridia bacterium | reverse complement strand
CTGGCGATCGGGGTGCCGGTGAACCCGATGATCGTCGCCCTCGGCAGGGCAGCCATCAGGTAGGTGCCGAGTTCCCTGGCTACCGAACGATGGGCCTCATCGATGAAGACGTAGACGTTGTCACGCAGGCAACTATTCTCGCGCACGGCCTCGAACTTGTGGATCATCGAGAGGATGAGCCCACGGAAATCGCTGTCCAGTAACGACTGCAGTTCGGCCTTGTTGTTGGCCCGGCGCACCGCGATGTCCTGCTTTTGCATATCTCCGAGCAGACGTTCCACCCACTTCCGCAACTGCCCTTCCAATTCGGTGCGGTCCACCACCAGGATCACGGTGGCCCCTTGGAACTGGATTTTGTCTTCCAGGATCAGTCGGGCCGCCGTCAGCAAGGTGAAGGTCTTGCCGGAACCCTGGGTGTGCCAGATCAGGCCGCGGTTGCGATCGGGATCTAGGCAGCGAACCATAATCCTGTCGATGGCATTCTGCTGATGCTGGCGCAGGACCGATTTGCGGGTCTCCCCGTCCTTGACGTAGAAGAGGATCCAGCTCTGCAGCATGCGCAGGAAATCGGCAGGTTCGAAGAACGACTGCACCGTGTCCCGATAGGCCTCGTCGACTGCCGTTTTCCAGCGGGCCATATCGCGTCGGGTGGCACTCCAGGTCACCCCATACCAGTATTCGAGCAGGTGGGTGACGTTGAACAGCTGCGGTGCGACGAGCAACTCCGGAGTTTCGATCTCGTAGCGGCGGAGTTGCTTGACCGCCTTCTCAAGCGCATCGCGATCCGCTGGGTTTTTGTGTTCCACGATGCATACCGGGATGCCGTTGAGCAGGAACATCACATCGGCCCGATTGCCCTTGCGCGCCGGGGGTTTGATGCGCCACTCCCAGGTGACGTGAAACGCATTGTGCTGGGTGGCGGAGAAGTCCACCACGGTCACCGGCCGGTGCCGTTTTTCCTTCTCGTCGTACCAGTTGCGTTCCCCACGAATCCAGGCGAGAATCTCGTGGTTGCCGTCAATCGTCGGCGGGAGAGCATCGAGCGTTTCCACAATCGCCCCGATCGCCTCCGGCCCGAGCCAGGGGTTGAATTCCCGTAGCTTGGCTTCAAGCAGGTCGCGCAAAAAGATCCCGGCCAGACCGCCGCGGCGGGTGAGGGCTTCCGCCGGGGAGATCGGCTCCCAACCAATCTCGCTGGCATGGGCAATCATCGGGTACTGGACCGAACCGGCTTCGCTGATCTGAATCGGATTCATGGCTCCCCGGCTCCCCGGTAATGTCTCATGGGTGAGACAAAAGCCCAACAATGTCTCACGAACACCCCCTTCATGAGACATAACTCCCGTAACCTCTCATAGATGAGACTCAAATCACCCTCCTCCCTTCGGCGGCATTCAACAGTTCCCTGAAAGCATAGATCCAGGAACGACGCCCCTTTCCCTCCCGCAAGACCGCCAGCATTCCATCCTTTCTCATCATCTGGAGGATCCTCATGGCCGTCGGCTTGGGGATATCTGCATGCTCGATGAAGTGAGGCGCGGCAAAAACCGGCTGGCGAAAGATAAAATCCAGCGCTTTGATCGCATACTGAGAATGGGTAAGCTTCACGATGTAAGCCTTGCTACGTTCATAGAGATCAAGGATCGAGCGGACTTTGGCGGCATTCCCTTTGGCCTGTGAGGTAATCCCTTCCAGGAAAAAGGCCACCCATCCCGACCAGGCATCCGCTCCGGACACAGCCCTCAGTTTTTCATGGTATTCCTCACGCCGAGCCTCGAAATAATCACTCATATAGAACGTGGGGCCGGAAAGCATTTTACGCTGATAAAGAAACAGCGGGATCAGCATCCTGCCAAGACGGCCATTGCCATCGCGAAAGGGGTGGAGCGCTTCGAACTCGACATGGAGTAGTGCGAGCTGCACCAATGGATCAAGCGGATTTGGTTCGTTGAGGAAAGAAGTCCAGTGGTCCAAGCCAGCCAGCAAGTGCTCTGGGGCGATGGGGACGAAACTGGCTTCCGTGATAGGGCACCCCTTGGCGCCTATCCAGTTCTGATCAGTCCGATACTGACCCGGGGATCGTTCGGCGCCCCGAACTCCCTGTAAGAGCAAGGCATGGGCTTCCCGCAGCAGCGATTGGGATAGCGGTCGATCCACCAGGGACTTGGCGCAAAAGGTGAGTGCGGTACGATAGTTGATGACCTCTTCCACATCGTCCCGCTTGGGTTGTGAAAACCGATCGGGATCCCCTCCCGCCTCCAACTCCAACACTTCGCCCATCGTCACCTGGGTACCCTCGATCTTCGAGGAGAGGACGGCCTCTTGCGTGGTCAAAGGCGAAAGCAGGACGCTGGGGTCGGTGATCGCGGAAAGCAAGCCATCGTAGCGGGCCAACGCGGCGTTGGCCGGGCCGACCAGCGGAAACAAGCGCGAGAGATCGAGGGACTTGGGGGGAAACTTGCCCAAATGGTACTTGACGGGGCCATTCATCGGCTACCTCCAGCGAAAAAGGAAAACAAAAACATGACTTGGACCGCAGGATCAAGATGGATTGGGATGCAGTCTGGAAAAGAACGGCCCCGGGGTTCGGCACTACCCAAATCAGGGCGGGCAGGCTTACTGCCAGGGGCGGATGATGCTTTATTCATAACATGCCTCTCCCCGGTTGTCGCGGGTTTTCTGCGCATCCTCCAGCACGGAGAGGTCGAGGTCGGCCACCCGGATCTCGCCAGTCATCAGCTTGTGCAGAAGCGCTTGAAAAAGCTCTTCGAGCACCTTCTTCTTCCTGCGATGCACCTCGATCTTCCGGTCGATGGCGTCGAGGATAGCAACCATTTGCTCCTGCTCAAATAGTGTTCTTGGAAGTGGGAGCAATAAAGAATCGATTGCCCCAGTATTCAAGTTGTACTTGCCGTCCGCAGCTGGAGTAGCGCGATCGGCGAAAAGAGCTGTTCCGCGTTCCGACCCAAAGAAGTGGGCAACATATTTAGGCATTACACTTTTCTTGAGCCGTGCGCGAATTAAATAGGAAGCGAAAAGGGCACGCTCGGGATTCCCTGAGTAGACAGCGCATGAACCAAGACGATCAAGTACACCATTCGTTCGAATAAAAAGTATATCACCATCTTCAAGTAGATACTTTTGCGCTTCATTTTCAGGTAGATTGCAGTACTTGAGTTCGTTAACATTTACCTTTCCGGACTCAACGTTAGGGATACGAAGAACGGTGAACGCTGATGGTTCTAAAGAACAACGCGTAGATGTCCCGTATTGCAGCCACTCTCGAATCTCTTTAAAAGCAACTAGATCCCAGCTTTCCGGCATCAACCCGATTTCGGTCTCCTTCTGCGGCTCGCCGCGAAACCCGCGCATGAACAGCTCGCGCATGGCCGTTCTTTTCAGCTCTTCCGCTTGAGAGGTCGCATGTGAATGCAATCTCTCGGCAGTTCGAACTAGAACCAATGTGTTCGCAATCTCTCTTTGCTCCCCTAGTGGGGGGACTGGCACTTCGAGAGATGCAAGTCGATTCCTGCTCAGGTTGGGAATTGTAGTTTTATTCCCAGCTCCTTCAAAAATGCCGAGTTGAGTAAACGCACTTTGCAAAAAGTACACATAAAATCGAGGCACTAAATCTGCTGTCTTAGGTCGCAAACGATGAAGATGATTCTGGAATACCAACGGGGAAATCGATCCTTCCCAAACCGCTGCCCGTCCGATTTCTCCCCCCTCGCACACAAAGAGGTCCCCTCTAGCAACACTTTTTTCGGCAATCTCTTCTGATGAAACAGCCATCTCATCTAGCTGAGACAGGTCGATCTCATCCCAAAGAACATTAGACGTTCGCAAAAAGGGAACTCTTCCTTTACCCTCACGAGCCGATCGCGACATGGTTTTTCCAGCCCCGATATCGAACAAGTCCCCAATGGGTACCCAAGACCAATTTGCGGAGTTCATAATCCCTCCAGAAGCCGTTGCAGGTTGGCATCGACGGTCTGGGACTCCATTTCTAAGCCCCGCAAATCTGCGAGAATTTCCCGAATTGATCGGTGGTTTTGTGTTTCATTGGATCCCACCCAGCGGCTGGGGCTGAGGTTGAAATCAGCCTCGGCGGCCTGGGCGTTGGTGATCACCGCGACTTCGCCCGGGGCCGGCTCGGCGCGGTTGTACTTCTCGGCCAGCGGCCGGATCTCCTCCTCGGGCAGGTAGTTCTTCGGCCGCCCCTTGCGGAAGTGCCGGCTGGCATTGAGCAGCACGATGCGCCCCTTGCGCACTCCGGATTTGCGCCGGTTCAGCACCACCACGATGCCGGCCGCGGTGGTGTTGTAGAAGAGATTCTCCGGCAGGAGGATGACTCCCTCGATCAGGTCGCGCTCCACAAACCACTTGCGGATGTTGCGTTCCTTGTCATCGTTCCTGGATCCCGAACCGCGGGTGACTGCCCCGGTGTCGAGCACCACCGCTGCCCGCCCCCCTTCGTTCAAACAGGCCAGGGTGTGCTGCAGCCAGGCCCAATCTCCCTTGCCGGTGGTGAGCCCGCCACTGGTGCGAAAACGGTCGAAAGGATCGTTGGCAAAGATCTCGGTGGAAAAAGGCTGGTTCCACATCGGATTGGCCACCACCAGGTCGTGGGTGCGGATACGTCCGTCGCCAGTGCGGAACTTAGGGTTGATCATGGTGTCGCCACGCATCAGGTCGACCTCCATGTCGTGGATGATGGCGTTCATGCGGGCGATGGCGTAGCTGTCCGCCTGCAGTTCCTGACCCGACAGCTTGAGGGGCACCTTGCTCATCGGGTCGAGTTCACGCGAAACGAGTTGGAGTTTGATCAACAATCCAGCCGAGCCGCAGGCGTAGTCGTGGCACTCCTGGCCGGGTCTCGGGCGCAGGAGGTAAGCCATCAGAAGCCCCACTTCGGTGGGAGTAAAGAACTCACCGGCGCTCTGCCCCGACCCCTCGGCGAATTTGCGCAGCAGGTACTCATAGGCCCGCCCCAGGAAGTCGGGCTGCACATCGGCCAGACCGAGCCGATAACGGGGGTCGGAGAAGGTTTCGACCACGTCGCGAAGTTTGGCCGGATTGACGTCTCGCTCCCCGCTGCGTTCCGCGGCGAAGTCGATCACATCGATGACTCCGGACAATTTGGGGTTGTGCTTGGCAACCGCGCGCACGGCCTTGGTCAGGTGCTCGCCGATATCGCGGGGCCGCCCCTGGGAAGGCCAGGCATGGGTTTCCCGGCCAGAAATCACTGCCCATCGAGCTTCCGGGGGCAGGAAGAATCGGAGGAGGGAGTGGTCTCGCTCTGAGATCTCCAGGGCGGTAGCCCGATCCCCATACTCCTCGGCCAGCCGGTCGATCTCATCGTCAAACACGTCCGATAGACGTTTGAGAAACAGGAGCGGTAGTAGGAAGTCCTTGAATTTGGCTGCGTCCTTCTCACCGCGAATCGAGCACGCTGCATCCCAAAGCATCTGCTCCATGGGTTTGGTTGAAGTCACCTGGGCGGCAGAGCGCCCCCGCCGGCGGCGGGTGATCTCCGCGGCCGGCGTTTCCGGCGATTCGGCGATCGTCGCTTCATCGACCCCCACCTCGCGAGCCAAAGTCGCAATCGCCTCCCGGGCAGCCTTTTGCGGCTCGTTGGCCCCCCCTTCCCAACGGTTGACCGTGGCAAAGGATACCCCGAGCCGATCAGCGAGCTGCTCCTGGCTGAAATTGAGCTTGCTGCGAATGGCTCGTAGCAGGATCGACGTTTTTTCAATATTTGCCATGTTTGCCATATTTGTTATATAAATCAAAAAACAGGCTTTGTCTACTTTATCGACATTTTTCCCCAATCAGGGCTTCCTGCCTTTGTTTCCGATTGGGGGGCAGGAGCCACCCCATGTCGCTTGAAGCCCTTCGACCGCAAGCGCGCGAATAGATTTGGGTAGCCGTGAGCCACCAGCCCCCTGCCCCCAGGATGGGCGATCAGAGCCTTGGTGGAAGACTGCGACCGCCCGCTGTTCCTACAGGATCAGCGAGTGGACAAGCAAATACCGCTTACAGATTCACGTCGGATTTGCGGCGATTCGGGGTCGTCGCCGACGGGGCCAGCAGGTCGAACACGTCTTTTGCGATCTGCAGTTCCTCGTTGGTGGGGACCACCAGGATGGTGGTGGGCGAATAGCGGGTAGAGACCACCCCTTCGCTGCCGCCCGTGCTGGCGTTCAGGGCGTAGTCCATCACGATGCCGATGTTTTCCAGGCGGTGACAGATGCGCTCGCGCATCTTCACCCCGTACTGGCCAATCCCTCCGGTGAAGACCAGGCCATCGAGCTTCACCAACCCCGCCGAGTAGGC
>CAZTNO010000181.1:0-6430 GCA_964614865.1 uncultured Clostridia bacterium | reverse complement strand
GTAACCGGGGCGCGACCCTCGAGCAGGTCGCTACCCAAAAACTCCATCACACCCTGCATTTCGGTGCGGGTCAAGGCTTCGGCCCGCCGGCGCAGGTCGCCGGCACCGAGGGTTATCGTCGCCAGGCATGTCGCCAGAAAAAAAACGATCCGTTTCATTACCACCTCATGGAAGGAACTGTTGCCCGATGATACCGGAGCCACTGCCTGGATTCAACCCCAGCCTGGACAGAAAATGGGGAGGTTTTCAGAGTTCATACCCACCTCAGTATGATAGATTCAAGTCGGGGGTGGGATGAGCTCCCTGCGGTCGCAGATCCTACCCTGGTTTGGTGGAACCACGTGGGTATAGAGCAATCCCCTCAGGGAAAAGCTCTGGTGTTCGATTTGATTCGGAGGGGGTGGGATGGCACTCGCGGCCCTCGTGGGCCCGCTCGCCTGCGGCGCCGGAGCCTTAGCTCCGGCGTGCCCCTTCGGGCGCCTTGCCCGAAGGGTCGAACCCAGTCTTTCGTGGGTTCGAACCCCACCCGGAACCTGGGCTTAAAAGAACTCGGAGGGGTCCGGTGTGATCTGAAAACCTCCTGACCAAGTAGGGGGAAATGGAGGTTTTCAGCCTTCACACCCACCCATTCGCAGGTTCGATGAAGATCTGATGGGCCGGTATGATCTACAAATCCCCCGACTAAATCGGAAAAAATGGGGATTTGTAGCGATCATACCCACCCTGGGTCCAGATCTAAAGAAACTCGGAGGGGGTGGGATTCGAACCCACGGTACCAGTTACCCGGTACAACGATTTTCGAGACCGTCCCGTTCAACCGCTCCGGCACCCCTCCGTGCCTGAAAAAACTCTTGCAGCATGCGCTTCGACTCTTCGGCCAGATGCCCGCCGCTCACCTCGATGTGGTGATTGAATGCGGGCTCCAGGGCGCTCAACGCACCGCTGGAGAAGAAACCGCCCTTGGCATCGCTGGCTCCATAGAAGAGGCGGGCGATGCGGGCCTGGACCATGGCGGCGTAACACATCGGGCACGGCTCGAGGGTGACGTACAAATCGGCACCGCAAAGCCGGTAGTTGGCCATTCTCGTCGCTGCCCGGCGAATGGCTCCGATTTCGGCATGCCAGGTCGGGTCGTGGCGGCCGATCACGGCATTTCCGGCCCGGCCGATCACCGTTCCCTGCCAGACGATCACCGCTCCGACCGGCACTTCTCCGGCGGCTTCGGCCAGTTTCGCCTGTCGCAGAGCCTGTCGCATAAAGCCCAATTCGCTCGCTTCCATGGTTGGTTTGCGCTTGTCAAAGAGAGACCCGATTATACCATGGCCCGAAACAACCGTAAAGGGCGCCGAGGCTACGCCCGGGGTGGCAAAAGTGGTACAATGGCGGTCAAGAGGTACCATGCAACAAGACACCCCGATGCCCGGAGAACCTGTCGCCATCATCACCACCAACCGGGGCGTGATGAAGTTTCGCCTGTTTCCCGAACTGGTGGGCGAAGCCGTCACCAACTTCGTGCGGCTGGCTCGCGCCGGCAAGTACGACCAGGTCCCCTTTCATCGGATCATTGCCGGTTTCATGATCCAGGGCGGTGACTTCACCCGGCGCGACGGCACCGGCGGCCATGCCCACGAGGGGCCGGGCAGCACCATTGGCGACCAGTACCACCCCGAGCTTACCCATGTCCGCGGAGCTCTCTCCTACGCCAAGACCAGCGCGCCGCACAGCATCGGGTCGCAGTTCTTCATCGTCCATCCCGAAAAGGGGGCCCATTTCCTGGATCACCCCAAAAACGGCGGCCCGGCGGCGGGCTACACGGTTTTCGGCCAACTCTACGAGGGCTTCGAGGTCCTCGACGCGATCGCCGCCACTCCCACCCGCACCGGAGACCGCCCGATCGAGCCGCAGATCATCGAATCGGTGGTGATCGAAGAACTCAGCTGAAGTCCATGCACCCCCTGGTGTCGGGGCTCTTTCATGACCGGTTCTTGCAGGTGACCGTGCTGTTGTCTGCGGTGGGGGCCCTGTGTTTGATCGACCTGTTGAGTTACATCTTCGCCCCCCCCGGTTTTTTCGGTCTCTGGGCGCTTCGCCTGACCGCCGTGGGTGCGGTTATAGGGGCTATCGGGACCGGCGTTTTGCTGGTTCGCCGGCAGCGTCAAATCCGGGCGATCGAAGCGGCCCTGCCGGCTTTTGTTTGCCAGCGCACCGCGGAGTTGCGCCAGGCGGTGGAACTCGACAGCAGTTTTCTAACCGCTTGTACCGCCTGCTGCCATTTCGACGAAGAGGCCCGGAGTTGCGCCTTGCACATCTACGACCGGGTCATGAAGGTGAACCTGGTCCCCGGAGCCCGGCAGTCCTATTGCCTGTATTGGAATGTTGCGGGTTATCCCGAATTGATGCGTACGGTGCGCATGCCGGGCGATTGACCCGCACCCTGGTCAGCTTGGTTTGGCGGGGGTGAGGGTGGCGGCGATGAGATCGAGCAACTGGATCGTGGAAAACGGTTTCTGAAGGAAGGCCGTCACCCCCGATTCGAACAGGAGCCGTTGGATCTCGAAATCGAGGTGTCCCGAGGCGATGATCGTCTTCACCGCCGGATCGATCGCTCGTAGCTGGGCGTGGACTTGGCCCCCGTTGAGTTTGGGCAACCCGTAGTCGGACAAGACCAGATCGATGGATCCCCGCCATTCCCGAAAGAGGCGGACCGCTTCCTGACCATCGGTGGCGCAGATCACCCGGTAGCCGTCGGCGGTCAGCACCGATTCCAGCATCTCCCGCAGCAGACTCTCGTCCTCGACAACCAGGATCGTCCCCCCCCCCTTGGTGCGTGAGGGGAGCGGGGCCGGTGGCTGCTCTTCGGCACCGCGGGAAAAGACCGCCGGGAAGTGAAGCTGAAAGGTGGTTCCCCGCTCCGGGGCGCTTTCCACTTCGATGGTTCCGTTGTGGTCCCGAACGATGCCATAAACCACCGACAAGCCGAGTCCGGTACCGGTGCCGGGCCCTTTGGTGGTGAAGAACGGTTCGAAGATGCGGCTGCGGGTGAGTTCGTCCATGCCCGTCCCGGTGTCGGTGACTTCGATGCGTACGAACTCTCTGACTTCGGCCCCGGGGATCCGTTGGCGCAGGTCGCCTGCAGAAACCAGCGAAGTGGCAAAACGCAAGGTCCCCCCGCCGCTCATGGCATCACGGGCGTTCACTGCCAGGTTGAGCAGTGCCTGGTGGAGCTGGCCGTGGTCGGCTCGCACCGCGGGCAAGTCGGAATCCAGGTCGGTTTCGATTTGGATGGTCCTGGGAAAAGTCTCCTGGAGCAGCACGATCAATTCCCGGATCAAGAGGTTGACATCGAGCGGTTCGGGGGCGGTTTCCGACTTCCGGGCAAAGGTCAGGATCTGACGAACCAGGCCGGCTCCGCGTTGGGCCGCCTGACCGATCGCTTTCACGCAGCGGATCGTCTTCTCGTCGCGGATCTCCATCGCGTCGAGCAGCGAGGTGAACCCGATGATGATGCCGAGCAGGTTGTTGAAGTCGTGGGCGATGCCTCCGGCCAATGTGCCGATCCCCTCCATCTTTTGCGACTGCAGCAATTGGTGCTGGAGGCGCATTTTTTCGGTGATGTCTTGCTGGATGGCCACGTAGTGGGTGATCTGCTCGTTTTGGTCGAGCACCGGGGTGATGGTCACCTCTTCGATGAAATCGGTGCCGTCGCTGTGCCGCCCCTTCTGTTCCCCGCTCCAGACTTTGCCGGCGCGGATCAGCTCCCAGACCTGTTGATGGGCATGGGGGGAGAGGGTCTCGGGATCGAGGCTGTCCAGCGTTTTCCCCAAGGCTTGTTCTTCGGTGTACCCGCTGAGTCGGGTGAAGGCGGTGTTCACCCAGGTGATCTTGCCGGCCGGATCGGTAATGGCGATCGCGTTGGCTGCCGACTGCAAGGCGGCCCGTTGAACCCGCCCCGATTCGTCGGCCCGACGCAGGGCCTCAGAAACCTGGCGTTCCCGCTCCAACTCCTGCCGCTGGCTGGCCAGTTCCTGCTGGTGGGTGCGGGACCGCGAAGAGAAAAACAGCCAGATGCCCCCGCCGGCGATCAGCAGGTAGCAAAGCCACGCCCACCAGGTAGCCCACAGGGGGGGGGCGATGATCAGCGTCAGCCGGGCGCCCTCGTAGTTCCACAGGCCGTCGTTGTTGGCGGCCTGCACCTGGAAGGTGAACCGACCCGGAGAGAGGTTGGTGAAGGTTGCAAAGCCCTGGTTGGACGGCAAACTCCATTTGGAATTCAGCCCTTCGAGCCGGTAGCGGAACCGGTTCTTTTCGGGGGCGACGAAGTCGAGCGCGGCGAAATCGATGGTGAAGAAATTCTCGTTGTGGGCCAGGCGGATGATCGCATTTTCGGGCAGCACCGTCTTGCGCTCCTCGGTGACCCCGTAGCGGCGCAGGGCGGTGATGACCACGGGCGGGGGGTAGGGGTTGTCGCCGATCTCGCCCGGCAGGAAACTGATGAACCCTTTCGCCGAGCCGAAGTACATGCGGCCCGAGGGCCCCAGGGCGTAGCCCCCTTGCAGGAACTCGTTGTCCAGAAGTCCGTCGCGGGTGGAATAGGAGCGAAAGATCCGGGTTTTTGGGGTGAACCTGCTCAGCCCCCGGTTGGTGCTGAGCCACAGATCGCCCACGGCATCCCCCAGCACTCCGTAGACGGTGTTGTTGGCCAGTCCGTCCTTTTCGGTGAAACTGGTGAACGTCTGCCGGTCGGGGGCCAGGCGATTCAGGCCTCCCCCCCAGGTGCCGATCCACAGAGCCCCCCCCGCATCTTCATGCAAGGCGAGGATCCGGTCGTTGGTGAGGCCGTTTTTTTTCTGGGTATCGTTGCGGTAACGATAGAAAGTGCCTCCCGAGTATCGCTCCAGTCCCTGCCCGTAGGTGCCGACCCACAGGTCTCCATCCCGGGTGCGAAGAACGCATAGCACCGAATCGGATGGAGCGTCCCCCGCGGTTGCCGGAGTGGCGAGATGGCGAACGGGTTTGCCCCCCGGTTGGAGACGCAGTAGCCCATCCCCCCAGGAACCGATCCAGAGGGTGCCATCGGGGTCGGGGTAAAGGGACATCATTCGCGGGCGGGGGGCGTCAGAAACGGGAGAGACGGGGACGAGGCGGTTCCCGACCGGGTCGAAGCGGAACAGCCCCGCCCCCAGGGTGCCCACCCAGACGGTTCCCCCGGCGTCCTCGGCGATGCTGTAGATCCCCCGGATCCGCCTGACCCCGGGCGTTCCGCGGACGATCGGCATTTGTTCGCAGCGGCGGGTCCGGCCGTCGAGGCGGAACAGACCGTCGGCCTTGGTGCCGATCCATAGGTCGCCCTGCCGGTCCTCGTGGAGGGCAGTGACGTTGGCCGGGCGGGGGGCCGCGGGAGTGCCGGGCCCGTCGAACGGCACGAAGCGCTTGGTGGGGGGGAAGACCTTGAAGAGCCCGTTCTCCCTCGTTCCAGCCCAGACGATGCCCGAGCGATCGACCGCCAGGGACATCACGTTGCTGACCGGCATCTCCCCGTCCCTGGAGAAGGTGTCCACGGTGCGGACGTATTGTCGGCCATCGAACAGGTTCAGGTTGGATCCCGAGTACTCGACCCGGGCGGTGCCGACCCACAGCCTTCCTCGCAAGTCGAAGGTCAGGGAGCGGATCCAGTTGCGGTCGGGATGGACCGGATCAGCCGGGTCGTGGGGGAAGGAACGCAAGTCGCCCGAGCGTGGGTCGTAGGAGAAGAGCCCGCCCCCCAGGGTGCCGATCCACAGGATCCCGGACGAGTCCAGGGCCAGCGATGTCGTGTTGTCGCCCGCCTGATTCGCCTGGGTCGGCATGCCGAGGGATAGACGAGTGAACCGGCCGCTGGCAGGATCGAGGCGGTTGAGCCCGTTCCAGGTGCCGGCCCAGATCCGGCCCAGGTTGTCGGCCAGCACCGTCCAGACGTGGTTGTGGCTCAAACTCGCCGGGTTCTGGGGGTCGTGCCGAAAGGCGGTGAATTTTCCCTCGGCGGGGTGGAAACGGTTGAGCCCTCCGCCCCAGGTGCCGATCCACAAGTCGCCTTCCGGCCCTTGGGTGATGGCGATGACCGTGTTGTTGCTGAGACAGCCGGGGCTCTTCGGATGGTACTGGTAACGGCGGAATTTTCCCGTATCGGCATCGTAGCGGTTGAGTCCTCCCGCGTCGGTGCCGATCCACAGTCTCCCCTCCCGGTCCTCGAACAGGGCGGTGACGAAGTTGTCGGAGAGGGTCTCGGGATCGGCCGGGTCGTGGGAGAAAATGGTGAAACGGGTCCCGTCGAAGCGGTTCAATCCATCCTCGGTGCCGACCCACAGGAACCCCCGGTGGTCCTGCAAGACACACTGCACGCTGCTTTGCGACAGGCCTTGCTCGAGCGAGATGTGTTCGATGCGTCGCGAAT
>CAZTNO010000180.1:0-6440 GCA_964614865.1 uncultured Clostridia bacterium | reverse complement strand
TCGAAGTCGAATAAACTAACAAGAGACTTCTTTTCCACCACATCTTGAAAAAAGAACTTGGTCGTGTCGTCAGTAGCAATGCCGGTGGGGAGAACTGCGCCTGTCCGACCGCGCTCGTTCATTAGGCTACGCATGTCTTCGGCGAAGACTGCGTAGAGGTTGATGTCACCGCGCCCGCAGAGTGGATAACAACCGCTGTTGCGCAGAAAGTGACTTTCCCCCTCGGCTAGGCGCATGTCTGCCAGGAACTGCCTGTGCAGGTCGGGGTTTTCCTGGAGCAGCGCTTCGATCCGTTTTTTGCGCGCCGCGGCATTGGGCGCGTTGGCGATCTCGGGGTTGCGCTCGGCAAACCACTCTTTCTCCTGGAGCTTGATCCGCTCCCACGGTGGATTGCCCAGCAGGCAGTCGAAGCCCCCTTTGGCAAAGACCTCGGGGAAGGCCAGGTGCCAGTGGAAGAACTGGTACTGGTTAGATAGCCTGTCGACTTCAGATCCTAAGTCCGCTGCCAAGGATTGCCCCGCGCTCAAGGTATTCAAGTGCCCCTGGGTGAGGCCGAAGACGCTATGCTCGATTCCCGGTTCCGCAAAGTACTTGCGGATGACAAACGCCGCGCACCAGGTGTCGGCGAGCAGCTTCTTGTGGCGGTACTCCGCGGTTTGCTCGTGGCGGCGGAAGGCCAATTCCTTGGCCTGGATCGCCTCGGGGCGGTCGTCGGGCAGCTCGTTGAGGGCCGCGGCGGAGAGCTGAAGCCGTTCCTGCGCATCGTCCTTTTCCTTGGCAAACAGGGTGAACCCCTGACGTTCGTGCTTGTTCCGCTTGCGCAGCACCGAGCACGCCTTCTTGTCATCACCCTCGATGGCGGTGAAGGCCTCGTCGGGAAGGCCACCCGCGATCAGTTCCGGAGTCGTGCCCAGCAGGCTGTTGCCACAGCGGATGTGGTGGTCGAGGAACGAGAGGGGTTTGCCCGGCTCCATGGCCTCCAGCCACAGGCTCACCTTGCACAGCTCCACCGACATCGGGTTGATGTCGACTCCGTACAGGCAACGCCCGATCACCTGGCGCAGGGCATCGCGGATCGCCTCGGGGGAAGGTTCGTCGTCGCCGGTGCGCGCCTGGGCTACCTTTTTAGCCAGGCGGTGGGAGGCGGCGATCAGGAAGTGGCCCGAGCCGCAAGCGGGGTCGCAGACCTTGAGGGCGAGCAGGGCCTCTTCGGCCGCTGGCTTCCTGGCGGCTTCCTCCAGCACCGGGTCGAGGGCCGAGTCGAGCAGACACTGCACGAGCTCGCTCGGGGTGTAGTAGGAGCCGGTGGTCTTGCGCTCGTGGCCGGCTGCGGTCTTGAGCTCGAAGTGGCCCGTGGCCAGGTCCAGCTCGGGATGAAGCTCGAGCAGGGACTCGTAGACGCTGCCCAGCTCCTCGGGGCCCAGGTTCCGGTAGTCCACCTGGTGGCGCATCCTCTCCACGGTGGTGAAGGAGAGCGAAAAGAGGGCGGAGAGCAGGGCCCGGTTCTCGAGTTTTGCGCGGGTCAGGTCGGCCACCGCGGCATCGGACCAGAGGAAGCTGCCGAGGCCGTTGAGGGCCAGCGGTGGGCATCCTTCCGAGCTGCCGAGCAACCGGAAGACGATCCGCACCCCTTCCCAGAGATCGGTGTGGCGGGTGCCGCGCCGCCGTTCCGAGAAGGCGCGCAGGCGGGAGATCGAGTAATGGTCCAGATATCTGCGGCGGGCGCCCTCGTCGGCCTGGGGATCGAGCAGAAGGCCGCGGCTCTCGGCCACCAGCAGGAAGATCAGGCGATAGACTAGGCGCAGCAGCTGGCGGTAGTAATCCTGGGTAGGCAGTTCGCCGGCGCGGAGTTTCTCGATCAGGGCGGTGTTGGCCCGATTCGCGAGGAAGCCCGAGCCCAGGGCGTTGATGGCGCTCTCCACCCCGAGCCGCAGCCCGTCCAGGGCGCGCACGCCGCGCTTCTGCGACTCCGAGTACCACTTCTCCAGCCAGCAATCGCCCGCTTTCTCCGCCTCCACCCGCGACTCGTGGCAGAGGAGCCAGAAGAGGATGAAGTCGGGATAGACCTGGCCCTCGAACATCGCGCGCAGGTCGAACTCGACGTAGGCCTGGCGGGTCAGGCTCTTGTTGTCGCGCAGGATGCGAAAGCGGTCGCCGTTGGCTACAAAACCCCAGGTATGATCGCTCGACTGGTTCAGGAACTCCTGCATCATCGAGTGGGGGCTGAAGCGGGCGGCCCCCGCCACCCCGGCCTGGCGCTTGTCCAGGTCGACCCGGCACCCCAGCAGGTGGATGGGCAGGTGCTGCCACAGATGGGAGACGGGATACTCCCGATCTCCGGCCAGGAGCTTTTCGGCAGGCCGGGCGAGCCTTCCATAGCCGAGCTCCTGGAACAGGGGGAGGAGCCAACGCTCACGGGTGACCGAGGTGGCCAGGTCGCCTTCGGGCAGCTTGCCGAGTTGCTCCTGGAACCCCTGCCAGCGGGCGGACAGCGAGAGCCAGGCGTGGCTGATCTCGTCGGTCAGGCGGGTGCCGGCGAGGTGGTAGTCTTCGCTGCGGAGCCCGTCCAGGCTCTTGTCGCCGGAGCTGACCCGTTCCAGCAGGTCACCGGGCAAAATGGAACCCTCGCTGTGTACGGTGGTGAATAGATCGCGCCTTGCCATGGAGAGCTCCTATGCCAGCGGCAGGAAGACGAAGAGGCCGAGCAGGTCGGGGGGAAGCTGGGGTACGACCCTGTGGCTGACTTTGCGCATCCGCACGGCCCGTCGCACCCGCCAGTGCGATTCGAGGATCTCGCCGGCTCGCTCGCCAACCGCCTGTTCCAGGTGGGGGCGGAGGTCCGCGATGCCATCCAGGATCCTTTGCACCTGGGGGCGCGCCAGGTCGGGAGGGGTATTATCCCCCGGGCGTGCGCCCAGGAGCTTTTCCGCCTCCATGGGAGAGAGCCAGACGGCTTCCTGCGGCGATCCGGTGAAGGCCATGAGCAGGCAGTCTTCGGCGAGCATCTGGTGCTCCCGGCCCGCGCGGGTGGCCAGAATCTGGAACCGGCTGCGGACGAGCAGCAGGGTGGTGCGGATCGATACGTCCCGGGTGCGGATCACCCCGCAGCGCCGGGCCTGCCCCTCCAGCACGGGATCGAGGGCGGTCTGCATCACGTAGTCGGCCAGGCCCTGGACCAGCGGATGGGTGCGGGAAAAATACTCCACCCCTTCGCCGACAGGCAGGTCGAATTTGCCCTGGAGCTTTTTTGGGTCGCCGAGCAAATCCCGCAACACTGCGGGCGACTCGGAGAGGTCGATCTCCACGGTGTCAGCTCCGGAAATGCGTCCCTGGTGGGTTTGCACCGCATCGTGCACAAACCGGCGCACGTCGGCGCCGCTGCCCACGGCGGCCTGCACCTCGCGGAACTCCTGCTCCACCTCCTCGAAGCGGATCGACTCCTGGGCGAACATGGTGCGCGAGCGCTTCTCCCGCTCGCTGGCGTTGTCCCACTCGCGGTGGAGTCGCTCCCGGGTGGGTGTGATGAACTCCTCGAACCCCGGTAGCATCTTGCCGCCACTCCCGGAGCCCTCCCGTAGCAGCAGCCCCTCGAAGAT
This sequence comes from uncultured Clostridia bacterium, assembly GCA_964614865.1. GTDB lineage: Bacteria > Acidobacteriota > Aminicenantia > UBA2199 > UBA2199 > CAZTNO01. Next base: position 2,844 of record CAZTNO010000180.1, on the reverse strand, counting down.
CGCTTCGATGATCTGCCTGGAATCGACCGGCATGGGGATCGAGATGCCCAGCGCCGTCTGGATCCGCTTGTGCTTGCGCAGTAAAATCTCCAGCATGATGCCGTCGATGCGGGTGTCCACGCCGTAGTAGGTCACCACGCGGATTTTGGGCTTGGCCTGGCCGAAGCGGTCGACCCGGCCGACCCGCTGCTCATGGCGGGTGGGATTCCAGGAGAGGTCGTAATGGAAGACGGCGTCGAAGTGCTCTTGCAGGTTGATCCCTTCCGACAGGCAATCGGTGCAGACCATCACCTTGCGCCCCGGGGTCAGGGCACGGATCCGCTCCTCGCGTTCGGACGGGGGCAAGATGCCGGTGATGCAGGAGATCTCGACGTTCCGCGGAAGCACCTTGCGCAGCTCCTCCGCCACGTAGTCGGCGGTGGGAATGAAACGGCAAAAGACGATCGGGTTGAAGCCATCCGTCAACAGCTCCTTGATCAGCCCCGTGGCCTGCTTGAGCTTCTGGTCTTTCTCCCCTTTCAAACCCTCGGCGATCCGGGCCAGTTCCAGGAAGCGTTGCCGGGTGTTGGGTTGCCCTGCGGTTCCATCCTCGCTGGTGTCCGCTCCCGGCACCATGTCGAGGCGCTCGGTCAGGTCGTCATCTTCGAGGTCGAGTACGGTGCGCGGGCCGATCTCTTCGATTTCACCCGCTTCCAGCGAAGCCTCATGAGGGGCCCGCTTGCGCAGGGTTTCGGCAGCCGCCGCGGGGCTGGAGGCGATGGAGCGCAGCAGGGCCAGGGCCGACCACCAGCGCACCCGCTGGTGGAATTGGCCCCCTTCGGGATCTTGAACCGACTCGCGGGCGTACTTCAATACGGTGTCGAAGAACTCCTTGTATTCCCGGGACAACTGATAGGAGTCTTCCCGCTCCTCCCTCTCCGGAAAAGGGGTGTCGGTCTTCATGAAATGGCGGATGTCGGCACGGATGCGTTGCACGAAGTGCTCGGCCAGGCTGCGGCGGGCGCCTTCGTTCTCTTTCCCGGCCAGGTTGTCGGGGAGGTCCTTGAACTCCGGCTTGAGCAAACCGATCAGGGTGCGAAAGGCGTCATCCTTGCCGCTGTGGGGGGTGGCGGTGAGCAAGATCAGGTGGCGATCCGGGTTGCCAGCCAGATCGCGGATCAATCGGTAGCGCTGGTGGCGGCTCCCCTTGCCCTCGTCGGTGCCAACGCAGGTGTGCGCCTCGTCGACGATGACCAGCTCGGGACACTGCAGGGTGAACTCGTGGCGCCGCTGGTCGGACTTGATGAAGTCGGTGGAGACGACCACGAAAGGGTAGAGTTCGAACAGGGACTGACCGGGGCGGCACCCCCGTTCCAGTCGCGAGGCGGTGCTGGAGAGGACCAGCTCGGCATCGAGGTGGAATTTTTCTTTCAACTCCCGCTGCCACTGCTCGGCCAGTTGCGGGGAGCAGAGGACCGCCAGGCGCTGCGCATCTCCGCGATCCAGCAATTCGCGGGCGATCAGCGCCCCTTCCACCGTCTTGCCGATGCCCACGTCGTCGGCGATCAGGATGCGCACCGTCTCCTGTTTGAGGGCCACCAATAGCGGCACCAGCTGGTAGGGCCGGGGCTCGACGGCAATGCGGCCGAAACTGCGGAAGGGGCCCGCGCTGTTGCGCACGCCGAGGCGCACCGCATCCCGCAGCATCCGGCAGGACAGGTGATTGCCCAGGAATTCGGGGCTCGGCAAGTCGAACGAGGCGGGTCTCACCTCCTCGAGCGGCAGGTAAATGCCGGCTGTTTCGTCGGCGCTGCCACCCAGCGGCCGGAGGATGAGCAGATCCTCGGTCGACTCCGGGAGCACCACCCATTCGCGACCTCGGGCCTGGACCAGGGAACCGGTGGCAAAACTCATTTGCCTCTCCCGAAGATCGAGGGGTACCTGGCGATGATGGAGGCCCATTCCTGATCGTGGCGGAAGCGGATCACGGTCAGGCCGCGATCCTCCATGGCGTTTTCCTGCTCCCGGTCCCGCTGGGCCCGGTCGGGGAAGTCGTGGACCGGCCCGTCGACGTAGATGGCGGCATGGTGCTGCTCGTAGTAGAAGTCGGGGCGGGTATGGCAGGCGGCGACCAGTTTCTGGGCGTCGCTGGGCAGGTGGTGGCCATGCTGCCAGATGAACGACAGCCACTGCTTTTCCAGGCTGGAACCGGCTTGGCGCATCAGTTCTTCCACGTGTTTTTCGGGAGGCACGGGGCCGGGGGAGGAGACCAACACCGCCTGGGCCAGGCGGCGCAGGAATTCTTTGGCGCCAAAGCGATCCAACTGGCTGTGGAGAGGCTGGTTGCCGAAGCTGAGCAGGCAGTCGTAGCATGCCGTCTGGCAATCCTCCCGGGCTCCTTCGGCCCGGCGGCGGTCGGCGCCTGTTTCGGGATCGAAGTGGCAGATCCGCAGGGCCTCTTTAGCTACTTCGGCCAGGGCGTCCGCGCGGGAGACGAGCAGGCGCAGGACGCCCGCCCCCCCTTCGGCCGATTCGTAGAGCAGGATCATGCGGGGTTCCTCCCGGCTGGGCAGGGGCTCCATGGCCAGCTCGTTGTCCTCCAGCTGGAAAACCGACTGGATGGCGTTCTTGAGCGCCGTGGCCAGGGTCAGCAGGGCTGCGGGATCCAGGCTCTTGCGGGGCTTGAGCACCAGGCAATTGCGGTGATCCTCGACGAAAGGAATGACCTTGCGTACCGAGTAGCCCAGCGGGTCTTCGCCCTCCTCATCCTCCAGTTGCTGGTTGCGCCCCCAGTAGCCTCGCTCCATATCCAGGGTGAAGCCGAATTGTCCAGTGTGAGTGGAACGCCGCCAGCCCAGGTTGATG
>CAZTNO010000179.1:0-6457 GCA_964614865.1 uncultured Clostridia bacterium | reverse complement strand
GATCGGCAGCGTTTCCCGCTTCATCGATTTCCGCAAGAACAGCTTCATCTTCGTCTTTCTGTGGGGGACCCTCCTGCTGTCCAACGTGGCGGCCAACCTCCTGTTCGTCCTGGCCTTCCACTTCGATTTTTCCACCCAACTGCTGCTCTGGCAACCCCTCCTCACCGCTTCGGTGGGCACCTTGCTGGTGGGCACCAAGCGGGCCAAAACCAGGCTAGATGTATATTAGCCGGCGCAAGATCTCCCCCGAATTCGCCAAGCGTTCGATGGCGGTGGCGACCATCGTCGTGGGGGTGCCCCTGGCCCTCCTGCTTTTCGTCTACTGGAACGCGCAGATCGTCCGCAATCAGTACTACTCGGAGCAGGCAGTCCGGAACATGATCCGCAACGTCGAGCTGGTCGCTCCGCGGGGGCAAATCCTGGACCGCAAGGGGCGCCTTCTCTGTGAAAATACCATCCACTTCTCGCTGTTTCTCGATCGCGAGAAGGTGGTCGACCTCGCGGCCAGCGTGACCCGGGCCAGTTTTCTCTCGGGCAAGACGCCGGCCCAGATTCACAAGCTGCTCGAAAAGTACCGCAAGTACCCTCTCAATCACCCCATTCCCCTGCGCTCCGACCTTCCCCAGGCCAGTGTGGTCGCCATCCAGAGCCGCGAAGACGAGTTCCCCGAGTTTTCGGTGGCGATAGAGCCCATCCGTACCTACCCGGGGGGGAGCATCGCTTCCCACGTGCTCGGCTACATCTCCGAGATATCCGAAGACGAATTGGGTTTGCCGGTGTACGGCGGCTACCGGATGGGTGACGTGGTCGGCCGCAGCGGGGTCGAAAAGGTCTACGAAGACTCTCTGAAGGGGACCAAAGGGGTGCAGACGGTCATCAAGGACCACCTGGAGCGGGTCCACGAAGTGGTCCGCATCGACCAGCCCGAAATCGGCGACACGTTGGTTTTGACCCTCGATCTGGAGTTGCAGCGGGTCACCGAAGACCTGTTCGTGGACCAGAGCGGGGCGGCGGGGGTGGTCGATCTGGCCACGGGGGGGCTACTCGCCCTGGTCAGCAAACCCGATTTCGACCCGGGCCTGTTCGCCACCCAGATCGGCCCCGAGGAGTGGCAGCAACTCACCAGCGACCCCGAAAAGCCATTGCAGAACCGGTTTTCCCAGGGGCTCTACTCTCCCGGGTCGGTGTTCAAGGTGGTGATGGCGCTGGCCGCTCTGCAGGAGGGAGTCATCACCCCCGACACCTACTTTTCCTGCGCGGGGGGGACCACCATCTACGACCGGGTGTTCCACTGCTGGAATTCGGGCGGACATGGCAGCGTCAACGTGGTCGGCGCCCTGAAAAACTCGTGCAATGTCTTCTTTTATCAACTCGGCAAGCGGCTCGACGTCGACCAGATCCATCGCTATGCCACCATGTTCGGCCTCGGCACCGGCTCGGGGATCGACCTGCCCAGCGAAAAAAAGGGGTTGATCCCCTCCACCGCGTGGAAACAGCGCACCTTTCGCCAGAAGTGGTTTCCCGGGGAGACGATCTCGGTGGCGGTGGGCCAGGGCAGCACCCACATCAGCCCGGCGCAAATCCTGCGCATGATCTCCACCGTCGCTTTGCGGGGCCAAAGCCCGCGTTTGCACCTGATGGATCGGGTCGAACGCCAGGGCAAGGTCCTGCGACGTTTTCAAGGGGGGTTCGAGACCGTCCCGGTGGCCGGGTCCCACTACGAACCGGTGATCGAGGGGCTGTTTCAGGTGGTCAACGGGGGGGGCACCGGGGGGGCTGCACGCATTCCCGAATTCGCGGTATGTGGCAAGACCGGCACCGCCCAGGTGATCACCAAAGAGAACCCCAACTACAAGAACCTGCTGAAAGAGAAGCGATTCCGCCCCCACTCCTGGTTTGCCAGCTTCGCCCCCCGCGACAACCCTCGCATCGCCGTGGTGGTGCTGGTGGAAAACGGCGGTGACGGCGGGGCGGTGGCGGCCCCCCTGGCCCAGAAGATCTATCGCTGGTACTTCGATCATGAAGGATAAGCTCCACTACTTCGACAAGCCGACCTTCCTGCTGATGCTCGCCATCTCGCTTGCCGGGATATTGCTGATCTACAGCGCCGGACACGCCGGAAAGCAAACCTACCACCTCAAGCAGGCGATGTGGCTGGGGTTTTCGCTGGGGGCATTCCTGCTGGTGCTGCGGTTCAAGGTGGAGACGCTGTTCCGCTACGCGTTCGTCTTCTTCGTGGGTTTGCTGGTCGTGCTGGCCGTGCAACTGGTCGCCGGGCGAACGATCGCCGGCACCCGCTCCTGGGTGCGCGTCGGTGGCATGGGGGGACAGATCTCCGAGTTCATCAAGATCCCGCTGGCGCTCACCCTGGCCCGCTATCTGGCGACCATCGAAACCATCGACTGGCAAGCCTTCTGGCGGCTGGTCCTGATCGTCGGGGCCCCCTTCGCCCTGATCGCCCTGCAGCCCGATTTCGGAGTCTCCTTCATCCTGTGCTCCTTTCTGCTGGTCGCCGTGCTCTTGAAGCGGATCCGCATCCCGATCGTGGTCTTTTCGCTACTGGTCGTGCTGGTGGGGGGGGCGGTCGGGTGGAAGTACGTGTTGAAACCCTACCAGAAGAGCCGGTTGGTCTCGTTCGTGGATCCGGAACGGTACCGCGAGTCGACCGGGTACCACGTGATCCAGTCCCGCATCGCCATCGGTTCGGGCGGGCTGTTCGGCAAAGGGTTCCTGAAGGGGTCGCAGTCCCAGTACCAGTTCCTGCCCACCCGGCATACCGACTTCATCGTCTCGGTGGTCGGCGAGGAGTTCGGCTTCGTCGGCATCAGCGTCCTGTTCAGCATGTACTTCCTCTTCTTCTATCGCGGCTTTCGCTTCAAGTTCGAGGCCGACGAAGAGTTCTACTACATCTTCCTGTTCAACGGCCTGATCCTTTTTCAGTTCCTGGTCAACATCTCGGTCACGGTGGGCCTCTTCCCGGTGCTCGGCGTCCCCCTCCCTTTCCTTTCCTACGGCGGCTCTTCCCTGCTCTCCTTCTTTATCGGCCAGGCCATCGTCTTCAAGATCAAACTCAACAACTACCTCGCATGACCCCCGAACAACTCCTCTATACGTTGCGCAATCCCCAGGTGTACACCGGACGCGAGTTGAATGCCGTCAGACGCGGCTTTTCCCCCGAGCGACTCAACGTCTGTCTGGTGTTCCCCGACACCTACGAGATCGGCATGAGCCACCACGGGCTCAAGATCCTCTACCACTTGCTGGGGGCAGACCCTGCGGTGAATCCGGAGCGGTGTTTTCTCCCCGAGCCGGAGAACATCCCGCGGTTCACCAGCCATGGGGTCCCCCTCTTTTCGCTGGAGAGCCGCACCCCTCTCTCCCGGTTCGACCTGATCGCCGTTTCGCTGCTCAGCGAGTTGAATTTTTCCAACTTGCCACTCACCCTGCGCCTCGCAGGTGTCCCGTTGCGGGCAGCGGAGCGGGGCGAGCACGACCCGCTGGTGGGCGGGGGGGGGATGGCGCTGGCCAACCCCGAGCCGTTGCGCCGTTTCCTGGATTTCGTGGCCTTCGGAGACGGTGAACTGCTCTTCCCCGACATCACGGCCCTGCTGCTCGAGGCCAAGCGGGAGGGGTGGCGGCGAGAGCAAACGTTGGCGGCGCTCGACCGTTTGCCCGGCGTCTACGTTCCGGCGCTCTATCCGCTTCGCGAAAAGGGGATGTTCCTGGTCCCCGACCTGGGGGGAAAAACGGTGCGCAAGCGCCTGCTCACCCGCTGGAGCGATCCGCCGGGAGCCGATCGCGAGATCGTCCCCATCGGCAACGTGGTGTTCAACCGGCTCGACGTCGAGATCGCCCGCGGTTGCCCGCAGACCTGCCGTTTCTGCCAGGCTCGCGCCTACTACGCTCCGTTCCGGCCACGACCCGTCGGGGAGCGGCTGTCCTATATCGCCCAGGCCTTGCCCGCCACCGGCTACGAGGCCTTCTCGCTCTCGTCGCTCAGTGCCGGCGATTATCCCGGACTGGACCCTTTTCTGGCCGCGCTGTCCCGGCAAATCCCCCCCGGGGTGCACTTTTCGGTCCCCTCGCTCCGGCCCAAGACCCTGTCACCCGGCCTCCTCTCCACCCTGGCCGAGTTTCGCCGCACCGGCATCACCATCGTCCCCGAAGCCGGTTCGGAGCGGTTGCGGCGGGTGATCAACAAGGATGTCACCGACGAGGAGATCCTGTCCGCCGTCGACCTGGCCAAAGAGCATGGCTGGCAAAAGCTGAAACTCTACTTCATGGTCGGATTGCCGGGCGAAACCGACCAGGATCTGGACGCCATCGTCGATCTGATCCTCCGCATTCAGCACCGGGGGCGGGCGGGGGGTAGACCCTTGCTCCTGCACGCCAGTTTTTCGGCGTTCGTCCCCAAGAGCCACACCCCTTTCCAGTGGGCGGCGCGCATCCCCCTGGACGAGATTCGCCGGCGCATCGACCGCATCCGCGGAGGGCTGCGCCGGAGCCGCACCCTGGACCTCGACTTTCACCTGGCAAGCAAGGGGGTGATCGAGACGGTGCTCGGGCGGGGCGACGACCGGGCGGGAGAGCTGCTCGAGCGGGTGGCAGCTGACGGCGAGTGTTTCACCGCCTGGGACGATCAGGTCCACTTCGAGGTGTGGGATCGTCACATCGAGCAGCTGGGGCTGACGGGTTTTTTGGGCGAGATTCCGCTGGAAACCGAGTTGCCGTGGGATTTCGTCAGCCTCGGCGCCAAAAAAGAGTACTTGCTGGCCGAGTACCGGCGGGCCCTGTCCGGAGAGGAGACCCTCTCCTGTCGCGACAACGATTGCCGGGCCTGCCAGGGCTGCCTGTTCCCGCTGGAAAGGTCCATTGCCGAGCCCGTCCTGGAATCCGTTCGGGCAGAAACGGCGCCCGTGCCGACCGCCGCGATCCCGCTGGGCCGGGTCCGCATCTACTACGAGAAGGGGGGGGATTACCGCTTTTTCTCCCATCTGGCCCTGATCCAGCACATCGAGTGCCTGCTGCGGCGCAGCGGAATCCCATTTGGCACCAGCAGCGGCTTCCATCCCCGTATGAAACTGGCCAGCCTGCCCCCGTTGCCCGTTCATGCCGCCTCCCGGGCCGAGGTGGTGGAAGCCTTCGCCCCGGTGACCCTGACCGGCGACGAGTTGCTCGCCCGGTTGCGGGAGGTGGGCGACGGGTTTCCCTTCACCCGGGTGGTGACGTGTCCCTCGGCGCCCGACCTGATGAAGGATTTGTCCACCGTAACTTACGAATTCACCCCGCCGGCGCCGCTGCCCGAGCTGCCCGAGGGCGTGCCCGCCGAGGGGGACCGGATCGAGCAGGTTCCCGGAGGGCTGTCGCTGACCTTCGACTACCGCCACGGAGGGATCGAGCGCTTCTCCCGCCTGTACCGCCAGCTCGACCCCGAGCGCACGCAGACCCGCCACCTGGTGCGCGCCGCGGTCACTTTCTTCTCCCATGATTGAGATCAATGGCGGGGCAAGATTTTCACGCCAGACCCGGCTTGGATGAGATGTTTTAGGTCCTCTCTCGCTTTGTGTGGGTAGTTTCGACGGGGTATCATTCATCCTTTCCCTCCCACAATGTTGAAGTGAACCATTTGACTTCTGTTGATCGGAAGACTACCTTTTCGTCAAGTAATGCTTCTTCATCAAGCACAACGGAGGCAATGAAGTGAGAGATCAATTTGGGCGGTGGATTTCGCTCCTGGTCATCGTGTCTTTCTGCTGTGCCACGCAATTGTCGGCTTCACCTGGTTCTGGCAAGGGAGAAGATAAAAAGGCAACAAGCGAGACAATAGAGAAAACTGCTGAGTCCCCCCAGATTGGAGTGGAGAAGGAAGCCTCATCATCGACCACCAAGAAGAAGCATTCTGCGCTTCCGTGGGTTTTGGGGGGATTAGGAATTGCTGGCATTGCATTTCTTTTATTAAGTAAAAAAAGCAACACTTTAGATAAACAAACATTTTTTTGGGACATTACTTTTCATCCACGCAGCTCGTATGGTGCAATTCAAGACATCTCACTTATTCTAAAATTTTCGGGAAGCGATACATCTGGAAGTGTCGCTATTTATAACAGTAGCAATATTTTTATCAACGGTTCAGGTAGTTATAGTTTTAATGATAATGTTATTTCCATACGCTGGAAAAGTTTTTCCGGAGGCAACACTTTAGATAATTTGGTTTTATCAGGCTTGGTTGCTAATGACAACACTTACAATGGTGATATTCTTGAGGGAGTATATTTTTCGGGAACAATGATTTTTAATATTACAGGAACATGGAATGCTATTAAAAGGTCTAATTAAGGAATATTAGAAATGAAATCTTTTGCTACTTTAATTTGTCTATTATTTTGTTCTTTTGTTAATGCTGATCACTAGTGTCCTAAGAAGATTAGGATAAATCGAACAAGAGCATTTGCCCATC
>CAZTNO010000178.1:0-6478 GCA_964614865.1 uncultured Clostridia bacterium | reverse complement strand
GCAAATACCGCCTGGTCGAGTCGCCGATGGGCCAGGTCGAGCCAGGTGGGGCGCTCGTTGTAGAGGTTGGTCAGGGTGCGCTTGGCGAGACGCAGGACGCACTCTTCGTTTTTGGGCACGGTCCGCGGGTAGCGCACGGTGCCGACCTGGAAGGTGCCCCGATCCTGAATCGTCGTGCGGTCGAGGTAGCGATCCCAGGGGCCGCCGGCGGTGCCGGGGAATTCGAGGATCTCCTCCCGGGTCCACTCGGGAGGGTTGAGCCAGTTCTGCCGCAGAAGGTCGAGCTCTTTGGCAGCCGCGGCGATCGCCGTCACCCGCGGGTCGTCCGGAGGCTCCTGTCCCGGGGGCCAGGGGAGCGGGAAGGTTTCGAAACAGGTCGTCGGCGTGTAGCGAAAACCAGATTGTTTCTCTCTTAATTGAGTCCCTTGTGCCAGCGCCCACACCTCATGCAGCCGCGAGTGCAGCACCCCGAAAAAGTAGTCGTCATCCCGGGCAAAAGCTACAACCGCACTGTCACAAAGAGTTTCAGAAGAAATCCAAGTGAATACTCTATATTTTGATACCCTTGGAGTTGAAAGGAATCGATATTTATTCCCTATCGCACACCTCATGTCTGGGCATGGTCGTGCAAATAGCCACCAATGAGTTGTTTGACGATTTTCTCGGTGGTTAATGCGTAATGGTAATACAACGCTTTGTATTTGTTTAAAAGGAGCTTCATAAAGTGATGCTTGCTCTTTGCTCAATGATATTCCAAAGTCAATATTCCACTCATTCCTTGGTCGCCGTGTAATGTCTAGTGCATTGCAAATAGGTCTTAAGACGTCGCTATTAGTTTTTGAGTTTGGGTTTGGCAATACCAATTGAGAAATTGCATCGACATTTGAAATATTGAATGGAGCTTTTTGAGCAACTCCTATAAATCCAATAGAATGATTTTCATTTAGCCTATTTGAGTTCGTAATATTGCTTGAATATGACAAGTTTGAGTTGATTAGTTGAACTTCTTTATTATCAAGATTTTTTAATACTTCAATCCCATTATCAAATGCAATAATCGAAACGTGAACATTTGCACCATCCAAAATCCATTCGCGGTCGGAGATGGCCCAAAAGATGTCGCCAGTCTCCTTGATGCGTTTCAGCACCTCGCGGTTGGCGCCGCCGCGGATACCCTGAGTGGCCAGCAACCCTGCTCGTTGACACCTACCGGTGTCGATCTGCGCCCGGGCCTTCTCGAACCAGTAGCAACAGAGGTCCGATTGTCCGGGAATCCTCCCGGTATAAAGCTTTCGCAGGGCGGTGACGTACTCGTCGCCTAATTCGCGACGCATCATCTTGTCGCCCAAAAAGGGCGGGTTGCCGACGATGAAGTCGACCTCGGGCCAGGCGGGCTCGCGGGGATTCTGCGGATCGGAAAGGTCCAGGATGGCGTCGCCGCAACGGAAGTTGTTGCTCAAGGGGCGCAGGATGGGGTCCTTGGGCTGGCCGAAGCCGTTGAAGCGCACCCACTGCAGCCAGCCGATCCATACCGTCATCTGCGCCAGGTCATGGGCGTAGGGGTTGACCTCGATGCCGTACAACTGTTCGGGGGTGACCATCGGCAGGAAACTGCCCAGCCCCCGGTCACGGGCAAAGAGGATGGCCGCCTTTTCCAGGTCCTTGATCTTGAGCAGCGAGACGTAGAGGAAATTGCCCGAGCCACACGCGGGGTCGAGCACCTTGACCGTCTGCATGCGCAGCAGAAACTTGTACACGCGGGCAGTTGCCTCGGCCAGCGCCTTCTTCTCCGCGGCGGGTTTGGCGGTTCCCGCCACCGGGGCCAGCAGCTTTTCCACCGCTCCCCGGGTTTCGTCCCATTCTCGCCGCAGCGGCGTCATGACCACGTTCTCGACCACTTCCTCGATATCGGCCCGACTGGTGAAATGAGCCCCCAACTGGGCCCGCAGCGAGGGATCGAGTCCGCGCTGGAAGAGGGTGCCGAAAATCGACGGCTCCACTGCGCTCCAGTCGAGGCGCACGGTCTCGTGGATACGGGTCACCTCTTCCTCGGTCAAAACCGGCACCGTGCGGTCGTTGAACAGGCTGCCGTTGAAGTGGCGGATGCTCTCCATGCCGAAGTCGCCCCCGGTGGCCATGGCCTCGAACAACTGGCCGATCAGCTTGGCGAAGCGTTCGGGGTCGCCGGCCGCTTTCTCGGCGATCTTCGAGAAGATCATGTCGGGGAGCAGCCCGATGTCTTCTGCGAACAGGCAGAAGACGATGCGGTCGAGAAAGTGGGCTACCTGACCCGCGTCGAGATTGCGGGCACGCATCGAATCCGCGATGCCGGTGAATCGGGCGGCGGCTTCCTGGGTGATGGCCTCGCTGGTCTTGCCCGGCTTGAGCCGCAGCGGGTCGAAGAACACGGCGGCGAGGATCTCCATGCTGCGCGGATCTCCCAACGAGGCGAGCGAGAGCATGTGAACCGCCGGGGCGGTGCCCGTGAAGTTGGTGTGGACGATGATCTGCTCGGTGTCGCAAACGACCAGCAGCGGCGGATTCTCCAGGGCGTCCTTGTAGAGCAACAGCTGGTCGAAAGCGACGTCGAGGCCTTTGTGCCGCCCCTTGTACTCCCAACCGAAAAAGCCCTGTTTCCAGACGTCGGCAAACCCCTCGCCCCCGCCGTGCTTGGACGCTCCCTTTTCGAAGCAGAACGAATCCCCGGTGGGGTCTAGTTCGGCCGGAGTCGGATGGCCTACCAGCCGGCACAGGTCGAGAAAATGCTCCTGGGCCGCCGAACGCTCTTTGAGTTCGACCTTCTTCCACTTGTGGATAAATTCGGCGATGTTCATAAGAGCACAGGTATACCGCGATCAGCGCCCGACTTCAAGGGGGACGGTGCCAGCATGTAAGCATTTTCCGCGATTCACGGCCGGGCCAGGAGTCGTCTCCCCCGGGCCTTGCCCCCTCCCGGCCGTTTTGCTATAATCGGCACAGGGCCGGTCACCTCCCGGCCAACCCAAGCAGATGATCTCCATCCCCGCAGCCCAGGCGTTGATCGCAGGCCTGCCCGCCGTGCCCCGGCGGGAACGCGCGACTCTGGCCGAAGCCCTGGGCCGGATTCTGTCCGACCCGCTGACCAGCCCGATCGCCCTGCCCCCCTTCCACAAATCGGCCATGGACGGCTACGCGGTCGCCGAAGGCGATCCCGGCCCCTGGCGCATGACCGCCTTCATTCCCGCCGGCGCCCCGGCCCCGGAAGCGATCCAGCGCGGGGAGTGCGCCAAGATCATGACCGGGGCGATGCTCCCTCCCGGAGCTGCCCGGGTGGTCCGGGTCGAGTACGCCGAGGAGAAGCAAGGGCTCGTGCGCCAGACCCGGGCCGAATCGGGAACGAACGTCTCCCTGGCTGGCGAGGATGTCGCCGTGGGCACTCCACTGCTGGAAGCGGGCCGCTCGCTCGATCCCGCCGCCATCGCCCTGGTCGCCTCGGTGGGCCTCGCCGACTTGCCGGTGTTCACCCGGCCCAGGGTCGGCATCGTGCCCACCGGTTCCGAGCTGCTGACCCCGGGCGCTCCCCTGGAACCGGGCAAGATCTACAACAGCAACGGTCCCGCCCTGGCCGCCCAGGTCTTGCGGGCGGGCGGACGCCCCCTGCCCTTCCCTGCCCCCGCCGACCGCGAGGAGGAGATTGCCGCCAGCCTCGGGCAGGCCCTGTCGGAATGCGACCTGCTGCTGATCTCCGGAGGCGTGTCGGCAGGCGACCTCGACCTGGTTCCGGCCGTCCTGGAAAGACTCGGCGCCCGCATCCTGTTCCGCAAGATCGCCGTCCAGCCGGGAATGCCGACGCTGGGGGCGGAGCTTTCGGGAAAGGCCGTCTTCGGCCTGCCTGGCAATCCCGTATCCACCTTCGTGATCTTCGAATTGTTCGTCCGCCCCCTGCTCGCCCGCCTGGCCGGGACCACCTACCAGCCCCGCGAAGGGGTTGCCCTCGTGGGCGAGGAAGTGCGGCGCCGGGCCTCGGAGCGCACCTCGTACGTGCCGGTCCGGGTGCGCGACGGCCGGGTATTCCCCCTCCCCTACCACGGTTCGGCCCACCTGCTGGCCCTGGCCGGGGCCGATGCCCTGCTGCCCATCCCGCCAGGCAGCGACGGCTACCTCCCCGGCAGTGAAGTCCATGTTCGATTCCTTTAACCGGGCCATCACCTACCTGCGCATCTCGGTCACCGACCGCTGCAATCTCCGCTGCACCTACTGTATGCCCGCCGGCGGCGTTCAGGAAAAAGCGCAAAACCAGATCGTCTCCTACGAGCAGATCAGCGAACTGGTCGCCGCCGCGGCGGGGCTGGGCATCACCAAGATCCGCCTGACCGGAGGGGAGCCCCTGGTGCGCAAGGGGATCGACGGGCTGGTGGCCATGCTGCGGGGCATCCCGGGCATTGCCGAACTGACCCTGACCACCAACGGCATCCTGCTGCCCGTCTTCGCCCCGGCCCTGAAGCAGGCGGGGCTCGATCGGGTCAACGTCTCGCTCGACACCCTCGATGCCGAGCGGTACCGGTCGCTGACCCGCGGCGGCTCGCTGGATGCCGCCCTGAGGGGGATCGACGCCGCCCTGGAAGCGGGGCTCGCTCCGATCAAGGTCAACATGGTGGTGATCCCGGGCGAGAACGACGACGAAGTCCCCGCCATGCAGGAGTACTGCCGCCGCCACGGGCTCACCCTGCAGCGGATCCGCCACTACTCCCTGGCCGACCACGCCTCGACCCGGGTGGCGATCCCCGCCGAGCGCCCGACCCCCTGCGAGCAATGCAACCGCCTGCGCCTGACCGCCGACGGAAAATTGAAACCCTGCCTGTTTTCCGACCTGGAGATTCCGGTGGACTGGAGCGATCCCGCCGCCAGCCTGCGCCGGGCCGTTTCGTGCAAACCCCGATCCGGCGAGCGGTGTACCGCCCGGGGGAACTGGCAAATCGGAGGTTGAGCATGCCCTTGAGTCACGTCGATGAGCACGGCGACGCCCGCATGGTGGACATCTCGCAGAAGGTCGACCTGCGGCGCGAGGCGGTGGCCAGTGGCAGAATCGCCCTGGCCGCGGAGACGGTGGCCCTGATCTCCCGTGGCGGCCTGCCCAAGGGGGACGTGCTGGCCGTGGCCCGCATCGCGGCCATTGCCGGGGGCAAGCGCACCTCCGACCTGATCCCCCTCTGCCACAACATCCCGATCCACGCCCTCGACGTCGAGTTCGTCGTGGAGGCGGACGGGGTCTCCATCACCGCCCGGGCGCGCACCGTCGGTCGGACCGGGATCGAGATGGAGGTCCTGACCGCGGTGGCCATCGCCGCCCTGACCATCTACGACATGTGCAAGGCGGTGGACCGGACCATGGTGATCGGCCCGATCGCCCTGCTGGAGAAACACAAGCATGCAGTTCAAGATTGAGGCGGTCTGCGTTTCGGCCGAGAAAGGGGTGCAGAAGACTGCGGTGAGCCGCATCACCCTCCTCCCGGGTCACGGGGTCGAGGGGGATGCCCACGCCGGCGACTGGCACCGCCAGGTTTCGTTTTTGGCAGGAGAAGCGGTCGATACCATGCGGGCCCACGGGTTGACCCTGGCTCCCGGGGCCTTCGGCGAGAACATCGTCACCCGCGGGATCGACTGGCGTACGGTGAAGGTGGGCGATCGAGTCGTCCTCGGCGAGGCCGAACTCGAGATCACCCAGATCGGCAAGGAATGCCATACCCGCTGCGCCATCTATTACCAGGCCGGCACGTGCATCATGCCGGACCAGGGCGTCTTTGCCCGGGTCCTGCGCGGAGGAGTCGTCGATGTTGAAACTGGCGGTGATTACCGTATCGGACCGGGCGTCACGGGGTGAGTACGAGGACCGTTCGGGACCGGCCATCGTCCGGGTGCTGCGCGAAGCCCTGAGCGATTGCCAGGTCTCCCTCGAGGTGGTGGCCGACGAGCCGGAGGAGATCCGTCGGGCGCTGCTGGCCCATGCCGGCGACGACGCCATCCTGACCACCGGCGGGACGGGGCTGTCGACCCGCGATCACACGCCCGAAGTGACCGCCGCCTGCTGTGAACGCGAAGTGCCCGGCGTCGCCGAGTGGCTGCGCCGCGAGTCAGCCAGCGAAACGCTCTTTGCCGTACTGTCGAGGGGCTACTGCGGCACGATGGGCGGAACGCTGATCGTCAACCTGCCCGGTTCGGTGCGTGGGGCCGAGTTCTGCGCCCGCCTGCTGACCCGCATCCTGCCGCATGGCCGGGCCATGATCCACGGCGAGGGTCACTGATCCTGCTGCCCGATCCAGTCCAGCGCGGCCCGGGTCGATGAATCCCGGCTGGACCGGGGCCCGCCCGACAGTTCTTCCACCAGCCCTCCGGCCAGGATCTTGCCCAGCTCCACCCCCCACTGGTCGAACGAGAAGATATCCCAGATCACCCCCTGGGTGAAGACCTTGTGCTCGTAGAGGGCGATCAGTTCGCCCAG
>CAZTNO010000177.1:0-6482 GCA_964614865.1 uncultured Clostridia bacterium | reverse complement strand
GGCGCCGTCCTGCTCGTCGTCCTCGGCGCGCTCGGCACGACCTGGGTACTGCAGCGGGCGCGCCGCCTGCCCCACCCATTGTCGAGTCTGCCAGGGATCGCGGTCCTGCACTTCCGCAACAACACCGGCGAGGCCGGCCTCGAAAACTGGCGTGCCGCCCTGGCCGACCTGCTGACCACCGACCTCTCCCAGTCGCGCCACCTGCGCCTGGTCAGCAGTGATCGGTTGATCGAACTCCTTGATCGGCTGAAGCTGAACGGCAAGACGGACTTCTCCGCCGAAGACCTCCGGAAGTTGGCCCAAGAGGAACCCGTCACCTACGTGCTGCTCGGCAGTTATGCCCGGGCCGGGGAGAAGTTCCGCATCGACGTGCGGGTCAAGGACATGCGCATCGGGGAGACCATCGCCACCGACAAGGCAGTGGGGCTTGGGGAGGAGAGCATCTTTACCATGGTCGACGAGCTGACGAGACGACTCAAACTCAACTTCAACCTCAGCCCGGAAATGATCGCCTCCGACATCGACCACGAACTCGGCAAGGTGACGACCGCTTTCCCCGAGGCATTCAAGCTTTACATCAAGGGGAAGGCGCTCTACCGAAACCTCCGGTTCGCCGAGAGCCGGGAAGCCCTTCACCAGGCGATCGTTATCGACCCCGAATTCGCCCTGGCCCACTACTGGATCACCATCGTTTCGTTCTACTTGAATGACTTCTCCCGGGCCAAATCGTCGCTGGAAGTCGCCCTCGCCAACCTCGACCGCACCTCGGAACGGGAGCGTTTCCTGATCCAGGCCTTCGCCGCCACCTGGTTCGACCAAAATCCCCCCAAGGCCATATCGCTCTACCAAGACTTG
Organism: uncultured Clostridia bacterium; assembly: GCA_964614865.1. GTDB lineage: Bacteria > Acidobacteriota > Aminicenantia > UBA2199 > UBA2199 > CAZTNO01. The sequence goes on along the minus strand of CAZTNO010000177.1, from coordinate 5,627 downwards.
CTCCGCCTCTACCCCGAAGACGAATCGGCGATGACCCAGTTGGGGGCCCTCTATCGGAACTTGAAGAACTACCCTAAAGCCGAAGAGGTTTTTTCCCGTCTGCTGGTCATCAACCCCCATGCCCGGTTCGCCATCGAGAACCTCAACCTGATCCAGATGGCCCGGGGGCTATACGACGATGCGCACAAAACCCTGAAAAAGGGGAGACCCCACCTCCCCCAAGCCGTCTACCACCACCTGGAAGCGATCACCAACACCATGGAGGGCGAACTCGCGACCGCCCTTGAGGAGGTCCGTCAAGCAGTCGGGATCGCCCCCGATGTGAGCCGATACCGGTTGCTTTCGGCCCAGATCCAGATGCTCCGGGGAGAAACGGATGCCGCAAGGAAAGAGTACCGCGAACTTCTCGACCGTCACCCCCAGCATTTCGGGTGGACGGCAATCCTGGGATTGGCCAAATTGGAAATCGAGGCCGGTCGGTACCAGGAGGCGGAACGGATCCTGGAAGAGGCACGGAAAAACCCAAAACTCGACAACACTCCGCAAATCCTGTCCGACAGTTGGTTGCTCTCCGCCTACTGCTCCTGGCGAACCAACCGGGCCGAGGCGGCAGGAAAAATCCACGAGGCCCGTCGGCTCATGGAGCAGATGTCCATCCAAAATCCCGAGATGGAGGCCCAGGTGGCCACCATGACCGGTCTGGCCGCCCTGACGCGGGGCGATTTCACCCAGGCGGGGCGGGAATCTTCCCTCATCCAGCGTTTGGCCCAACGAACCCGGCAACCCTGGTTGGATCGGTACAAGTTACTCCTGGAAGGTCATATTCTGGCTGCAAAAAAGGAGTACCCCTCCGCGATCCGTACCTTGACCCGGGCGGTCGACCTGCTCCCGGCCCAGTTCGATCAGTATGGAGATCAGGGATTCTTCCTGGAAGCCCTTGCCGAAGGGCACCTCCAGGCGGGGGAGGTGGAATCGGCCCGAGTACTGTTCGAGCGGATTCTCGCCCTCACCGGGGGGCGGCTGGAACACCCCGACGTGGCGAGCCGGGCCCACTACTTTCTGGGCAAGATCGCCTTGGCCCAAAACGATCCCGCCAGGGCCAAAAAACACTTCCAAGCCTTTGCCGCCCTCTTTGCCAGCGCCTCGCCTCCATCACCGATGCTCACCGAGGCCAAGCGGTTCCTGACAAAGGAAGTCCTCCCCTAGCGCAACCCCCTCCTGGACTCCCCGAGAAAAACAGCCCCAGCCGCTTGGGGAGAACTCAGGTATTCACTCCATCGGGGCAAATCGGGCCGGGATCGGGCCAAGTGAAAATCAACGACAGTGTCCGGACCGCTTCGCAGGACTGACGGTGGAGGGTGGCCAGTCTTTTGTCGGCCTTGGCCACTTCTTTTGTTTCCGAAAGGAAGGTGGCGATCTTCTGCAGTTGCTCATTCACGTTGAAGACGTCTTCCGGTTTGGGGTGAGGATCATTCTTCGTAATCATTCCCTACCTCCTGAAAATGGAACTCAAGGAATAATCTCTCCCTGGTTTTTTTCAATCATAGCACCGCGCAAAAAAGATTGCTCGCCGCAAGCGAAATAGAAAACCTCTAGGAAATGGAGGTCCGGATTCGGCGCATGACGCGGTTCCAACCGCAGCGCCAGGAGGGGGCGTCGAGCAGATTTCCAGTGGACTCCCCATTGTCGATGGGGCAGGTCCGACAAGAGGTCACGTCGTCACAGAGGGTGCAGTACGAGTCCCCCACCCGATACCGTCGCTGGTAAAAAGGTTCGTAGGGGAGATGAGGGGCTGTCGGGAGCAATTTTCCCTCGACTGGGATCCTCCCCAGGCAGTAGGAGGAGAGGGTGGGATCCGTTCGATGCAGGGAAGCGTGGACGGCGAACCGGTGGCACCCCCAGAGCGAGCCGTCGGGAGCCAGGGCGAGCCTTCCCAGCCCCGCGGCGCAGCGGAATGTCCGCTGGGAGATTGGTGGGGCCGGGTCAAAGCAGGAAAAAGGGTTCTCCATCCCCGAGCGGCCCCAACGCCCAGCGAGCACCGCCAATTGCTCTTCCAGTTCGATCAGGTGGAACTCATTCCAGTCGGCAAAACTGTCGGGGAGAAGTGAGATCCGAAATGGGCCCAAATCGGCCATCTCGGTCAGGGCGTCCGCCAGTGAATCGACCGTTTGAGGCTCCACCACCGCCTGGAGTTCGACTCCGATCCCCAAGCGGCGGGATAACTCCCGGATCAGGCGCTCGAGCCGCTTCCTGCTCCCCTGCCGGCGGCTCCGCCCCTGAAAGGGGCCGTCGAAACTGAGCCGCAACGAGATCCGGTGCTGTTCGAGGAAATCGAGGCGAGAGGGGGTTAGGAACCAACCGTTGCTGACGATGGAGCATGTGATCCCTAGTTTTCCAGCCGAGGATAAGGTCTCCACCGCACGGACCAGCGAATCCCAGGCGAGGAGGGGTTCCCCGCCAAAAAAATTCACTGTTGCCCCCAGCTCTAGTTGGGGGACGAGCCACCTGCAAGCCCATTCCACCTCTTCGGGGGTCAGGGTAGGGCCGTCATGGGGTTGGCGGCAATACCGGCAGCGAAAGTTGCACTGCCACGTGAGGATGAAGGTGAAGGAGTGGATCCAGGGGGAAGGAAGGGCTGGGGCACCCTGGGTCTCCTCCGCAAGTTGCTCCATTCAATCTGCCTCCCTCGTTCCAACTCGCGACATCGTACCACGAACCCCCAGGCAAGCGCCATGGCGCTCAAATTGACGGTCTGGTCAACCCGAGCAGGAGAAAAAGACCGGAAAAGTCGGCAAGGAGGTGGTCGGGGCCGCTTTCCCGCAGCCGTTGGATTGGCTCGAACCCGGTGGCCACCGCTACCGTCAAGGCCCCGATCGCACGGCCGCAGGCCACATCGCGGTGGGTGTCGCCGATCACCACCACCTCGCCGGGCCGGGTATCGGGTTGCCGGGCGAGGATGTGCCGTTTTGCGAGGTGGGCCAACTCGTTTCGATCATGCGAGTGGTCGCCGAACACTCCCCAGCTGAAGAAATCGGAAAGTGCCGCTGCCGCCAGTTTCAACTGGGCTCCGCGAGGCAGATTTCCGGTGAGCAGGGCCGCCTCGTGGCCGGGGGAGGATCGCACCGCGTCCAGCAACTCTCGCACGTGGGGGTAGACGTGGACGGTATTGTCCGCGGCAAGCATCCCCTCGAGGCGTTCCAGGTAGGTTCGTTCGAGCTTTTCGAGCATCGGGCCACCGGCACCCTGAGCCGATGGGTGGGCGAGCATGTCCCGAAAGATCTGCCGGTCGGTGAGGCCGGCAAAAGAGTAGTTGTCCAGCGAGGCGGGATCGAGCCCCATCTCCCCTGCCGCCCGCATCAGGGCCCGCCGCCCGGCCCCGCCCGCATGAAGCAGCGTGCCGTCGATGTCGAACAACAGGTAGACCTTGCGAGCGGACATGCGAAACACCCCCCTCCCAGGTCCATCATTATACCGTGCCCAGGCGATCCCCACCAGCAACCCGCTAAAAAAACCCTTGACAGCCAGTGGGAAAGCCGGTAACCTGCCCTTTCCGAGTCGCCCGGAAGCGACCCGGTCTCCACGGGAGGAAATCGAGATGAAAAAGCGCAGTCTGCTCTCCGTTCTGGCAATCCTGGCCGTCCTGATCGCCGTCCTGCCCAGCACCACGTCCGCCTGCACCGACCTGCTGGTCACCAAAGGGGCCTCCAAGGACGGGTCGACCTTCATCACCTACCTGGCCGATTCCCACACCATCTACGGCACCTTGCAGTACCTGCCGGCGGGAGTTCACCTGCCCGGCGAGCAGCGCGACATCTTCGACGGCGATTCGGGGCGTTTTCTGGGGCGCATTCCCGAGGCCCCGCGCACCTGGTCGGTAATCGGGTTGATGAACGAGTTCCAGGTGGCGATCGGTGAAACCACCTTCGGTGGCCGCGAAGAGCTGATGGACAAGAAAGGGGTGGTCGACTACGGCAGCCTGATGAACATCGCTTTGCAGCGCGGTCGCACCGCCCGCGAGGCCATCCGCATCATGACCGACCTGGTGGCCAGCCACGGTTACGCCAGCTCGGGCGAGTCATTTTCCATTTCCGACCCCAACGAAGTCTGGATCATGGAGATGATCTCCAAAGGCGAAGGCAACAAAGGGGCTGTCTGGGTCGCCCTGCGCATCCCCGATGGCTACATTTCGGGCCACGCCAACCAGGCGCGCATCCGCACCTTCCCGCTTCAATCGGGTAACGACTGGAACAACCCCAAGGCGAGCGTGTTCCATGCCGCCGACGTGGTCTCTTTTGCCCGCGAGAAGAAGTACTTCGACGGCAAGGACGCCGACTTCAGCTTTGCCGATGCCTACTGCCCGCTCGATTTCGGCGCCCAGCGCGCCTGCGAGGCCCGGGTGTGGAGCCTGTTCCGACGCGCCGCCCCGTCATTGAACCTGCCTGCCGACTTCGCCCGCGGCGTCAAGGGGGCAGCCCCCATGCCGCTGTGGATCCGCCCCGACCAGAAACTCGGGGTACGCGAGTGCATGGAGTTGATGCGCGACCACTACGAGGGCACCGAATTCGACATGACCCGCGACGTGGGTGCCGGCGAGTACTCGCTCCCCTACCGCTGGCGGCCGATGTCCTGGCAGGTCGATGGCAAGAAGTACATCCATGAACGGGCCATCTCCACCCAGCAAACCGGCTTTTCTTTTGTCGCCCAGAGCCGTGCCTGGCTGCCGAACCCGATCGGCGGAGTGCTGTGGTTCGGGGTCGACGACACCTACAGCACCGTTTGGGTGCCGATGTACTGCGGGTTGCAGGCAGCCCCCAAGCCCTTTGCCAGCACCACCGGCAGCTTTTCCCGCTTCTCCTGGGATTCGGCCTTCTGGGTGTTCAATTTCGTCTCCAACTACGCCTACGGAAGGTACAGCGACATGATCGTCGATATCCAGAAAGTTCAACGCGAACTCGAAGGGCGCTTCATCGCCGAGCAACCCGAAATCGACCAGGCGGCGCTCGTGCAGTACAAAACCTCGCCCGAACTGGCACGCAACTACCTGACCGCCTACTCCACCCGCCTGTCCGAAGAGACCTTGGCCCGCTGGCGCCAACTCGGCGAACACCTGATCTGGAAGTACCTCGATGGCAACCTGCGCGACGAACTGGGAGGAGTGAAACACCCGCCCCACCCCGAACACTGGCTGCGTCAGATCGTCAAAGACCACGGCGATGTGATCAAGGTCCCCGAAGAGCCCCCAAAGCCCTGACCAATGGTTTGTGATGAGCGGGCTATCCCGGCCCGCTCACCGCTCCCTATTTGCTTTCTGGACGGGTTCCCCGGCAGGTCGGGTATTGGGCACACCCCCAGAATGCGGCACCTGCGTTATCCCCTTTTCGAGCCAAACGGCGCACCATGGCTCCGCCACAAAGCGGGCATTTCGGACAATCTTTTTGCTCGGTCGGATGGGTCCGATCAGACCGATCCGTCAGGTGGCCGCTTTCTTCCTGCGCTCGATATCGCCTCCGTTCTGTAGCGAGTTGTTCGGAATACCCTCCCCGAGTGACGAACTGTCGCTCCAGCGCGCGAACCTGCTGATCGAGCAAAAAGTTGGCCTGGTGAATCAGGCAGATGACCGTATTGGC
>CAZTNO010000176.1:0-6508 GCA_964614865.1 uncultured Clostridia bacterium | reverse complement strand
GCGGCGAGGACCTGCACAACGTCACCGGAGTCGAGGTCGTCAAGCCCCGCCATTCGGTACTGCTCATCTCGCTGATGGCCGAAGACCCGTTCAACAACTTCCGCCCCAGTTCGGGCGTGGTGACCGATTTCTTCCACTACTCCTCGATCCGCAACATCTTCAAGACCACCCTGTACTCCGGGGCCCGGGTTTCCCCCTTCTACGACCCCTTCATCGGCAAGATCATCACCTTCGCCGTGGAGCGACGCAACGCCCTGTCCGACATGCGCCTGTTTCTGGACAGCATCATCATCCGCGGCATCCGCACCAACCTGATCTTCCTCAAGCACCTGCTCGAAAGCGACAAGCTCAAGGCTGGCGAGACCATCATCGACTTCCTCCCTTTGCACTTCGACTTTGCCAAACGCAAGAAAAACGAAGAGGAGATCGAACTCGCCGCTGCCCTGCTCGGCTCGCGCTTCCACGCCGAGAACCGCCTGGTCAACTACAAGGCCCGGCTGGAAAAGATGAAGCAGCCCGGTTTTTTTCGGCGGCTGTTCTGGAGGTTCTAGAGTCATGAAATACCGGTTTTCGCTCGACAAACACCCGCTGGACGTGGAGATCGCCAACACCGCCACCTTTCACTCGCCCACCGAAGTCCGGGTGGGCCGCCGCACCTTCGAGGTGCAGGCGGGCGAGGGCGACGGCGGCCATATCGACTCCTTCTTCGTCAACAACCGCCACTACCTGATCGAGGTGGTCGCCGACGAGGACGGCTACCCGAAGGGGGTGTTCGTCAACGACGAGTACTACCCCGCCTCGCTGGTCAAGATCGACCAGCTCTTCTACTACAAAGAGAAAGAGGTCGCCACCGCCCGTTCCGGCATCGTGCGCAGCTTCATTCCGGGCTTCATCCAGAAAATCTACTTCGCCCCGGGCGAGCGGGTGAACGAGAACGACATCATCCTGATCCACGAGGCCATGAAGATGGAAAACGAGATTCGCGCCCCGCGCAGCGGGGTCATCAAGACCCTCGGGGTGGCCGAGGGCGACAACATCCTGGCCGGCCACCTGCTGTTCGAGATCGCCGACCCCGCCTGAGGAGAAGGTCAGGTCAATTCCTGACCGCGCAAGAAGTCGGGGATATATATCCGCTCGATTCCGTCCAGATTGCCACCTTGTAGCCGATCCATGGTCAACAGCCGGCATGGATGGCGATCTCGCAGCCCCCGGAGAGGAGCCAGTTCCCGTTGGATGGTTTCCTCGTTGTCGAGCCGGTACGCCACCTGGAGGTAAACCGTGCCGCCATCCCGTTCGGCGACGAAGTCGATCTCCCCGACCGGGAGTTGCCCCACCGAGACCCGGTACTGGCGGCGCCGCAATTCCAGGTAGACGAGATTTTCCAGAATACCGGCGATATCCCCGATCCGGTACCCTACCACGGCGTGGCGAATCCCCACATCGCCGGCATAGTACTTTTCCGCGACCTGCAAATGTCGTTTGCCTTTGATATCCCAACGCAACACCTGGTGCAGGACAAATGCGTCCTGAAGCGCCGCGAGATAATTGGCCACCGTTTCCACCGAAGCACCGCGACGTTCAGACTTCAAGAAATCCACGATTCGCTTGCAAGAGAGAAGATTGCCCACGTTGTCGAAGGCGAACCGGACCGTTCGCTTGAACAAGTCGACCGTACGGATGGAGTGGCGGGCAATGATGTCTTTCAGTGCGATGGCTGAAAAAATTGCGTCCAGGAACTGCATCAGGGCGGTATCGTCGAAATCGAGTTGATGAAGGCCGGGTAACCCTCCATATCGCACGTACAGGTTGAACAACTCATCCGGAGATGCTGGAGATGCATGATAAAACGAATCGAACTCCGCCAGCGACAAAGGCCATATCTCCAGAAAAACCGCACGCCCGGCAAGCAGGGTGGCGAGTTCGCCGGATAGCAGGTTGGCATTCGACCCGGTAACCACCAGTTCTGCGGCCTCTTCCGCGAGCAGGGAGGCCAATGCCTTTTCCCAACCCGCGATTTCTTGCACTTCGTCCACCAGGACCAAACCGGGTCGCCCCTTCAACCGTCTCTTCACCTCGTCGTAAAAAGGGCGATACTCGCGCAATGCTTCGTGTTCCAGCGACTCCATGTTCAGATAGACAACGGGTTGCGGTTGCTCTTTCCCCTTCTCCGCCTCGGCCAGGAGTTTGAGAATGGAACTCTTGCCAACCCGGCGCATACCGGTCAACACCTTGATCATGCCGGGGCTCGTCAAGGGTTCGATGCGATTCAAGTACAGGGAGCGGGGAATCAGGGTCTTTGCCATAACTTAGATTGTAATCTAAACTTTCATATCTTTCAACGTTATTTCAGATTATATCGAAAACTTTTTCTTGGCAAAGCGAGAAAGAAACGGGGAAGGGGTGGGCGACCAACTGCAAAGCGCTTGACAGTACGGCCTTTCGCCGCGTACAATGGCCAGGCAAGGAGCCCCTCATGTTAGGCAGCCTGGGATTCTGGGAAATACTATTGATTTTGCTGGTCGTCGCCGTTTTGTTCGGCGGGAAGAAGCTTCCCGAACTCGGCAAGGGGCTCGGAGTCGGCATCAAGAATTTCAGGAACGCACTGAAAGGCGAGGACAAGAACCTCAAGGACGATCCGGGAGAGGATGAGAAGGGTCATTGAGGAGCTGATCGCCCGACGCCAGGAAAAGGCGGGCGAAACCGGACGGCTGCTGGAGGATATCGCCGCCGACCTGGGCAGACCCCTGCTTTCCGGAAAAAAACGCAAAATCCTGCAGGAAAAGGCCTGCAGGCTCGCCGGGCTGATCGGCGAGTGGATGACCGTGCAGGACCGCGAGTGGGACGCCTACGCCGGCAACCACGCCACCTCGGTGTTCAAGTCGCTGCAGTGGAAGATCGAGAAGCTCGAAGCCGAGTACTCCCACCTGCGCACCCTCCTCTCCACCTTCGCCACCCTGGAGCGTGACCTCGACCGCTTGGTGGACAAGGTAAGCAGCGCCGCCGGTATTGCCGACGTCGAAAAGCTGAAACAGGTCGCCGAACGGGTTTCGCCGCACCAGTACGCCGACTTCGAGGCCCGCTTCCGCGGCACCCCCGAGCAGATCCGCCGCCGCCTGACCCCCTACCTCGGCCACTTCGCCGCGAGCGACGACCTCCTCGATGTGGGCTGCGGCCGGGGCGAGTTCCTGCTGCTGTTGCGAGAGCAGGGCAAGAAAGCCCGCGGCATCGACCTCTCCGACTCGATGCTGGCCGAAGCCGCGGCGATGGGGGTGGAAACCGAAAAAGCCGAGGCACTGGCCTATCTGGGCAGCCTCCCCGACCGCTCCCTGGGGGGCCTCTTTTCGGCCCAGGTGATCGAACACCTGGCCCCCGACGCCTTGACCCGCTTGGTCGCCGAGGCCGCCCGCGTGCTCCGCCCCGGAGCGCCGATCGTCCTCAACACGGTCAACCCGCTGTCGCTGTTCGCCCTCTCGCAGATCTATTTTCTCGATCCCACCCACCGCGCCCCGGTGCATCCCGAGTACCTGCGCCACCTGCTCGAACGCAGCGGTTTTACCGGGGTCACCATCGAGTACGCCGCCGAGCTCGCCGCCGAACGGCTTCGCGAAACCCCCCCAGACTTGCCGGGGGCCCGCGAGTTCAACGACAACGTCGACCGCCTCAACCGCATCCTGTTCGCCCCCGCCGAGTACGCCGCCATCGGATCCAGGTCATGAACCGGCTGGGCATCGACATCGGCGGCACAACCACCAAGTGGGGCGTTTTCGACGCCGCCGGGGGCCAGCGGGCCGGCGCCTCGTATCCGACCCCGACCGACCTTCCCGGGCTGCTGGAAGCTCTGACTGCACTGATCGCCTGCGCCCGTCAAAACCACGACGTAACCGCCGCCGGCATCGGCGTGCCCGGTTTCATCGAGCGCTCCTCGGGGCGTATCCTCCTCTCCCCCAACCTGCCCTGCCTGGACGGGGTGCGGCTGGCACGCGAGCTGCGCTGCCGGTGCGACCTGCCGGTGACGATCGAGAACGATGCCAACGCCGCCGCCTTCGGCGAGTGGACGGCCCGCCCCCGTCCCCGCCCCTCTTCCTTTGTCCACCTCACCCTGGGCACCGGGATCGGTTCGGGCATCCTGCTTGGCGGCAAGCTCTGGCGGGGCAGCCGCGGCTACGCCGGCGAACTCGGTCACGTCACGGTGAACACCGCCGGCAGGCGCTGCCCCTGCGGCAACATCGGCTGCGCCGAGACCGAGAGTTCCGCCATCGGCATCGTCCGCACCTACCGGGAGGGTGGCGGAGACCCCGGGGTCACCTCCTCGCTGGAGATCTACCACCGGGCCACCGGGGGAGACCGCGTTGCCCGCGAGGCTTTTGCCCGCGCCGGAGAGTTTCTGGCCATCCTGCTGGTGGCCATCCAGCGCACCCTCAATCCCGCCGAGATTTCGCTGGGCGGAGGGGTGGCCGCCGCCGGCGACCTGTTGCTGCTTTCGACCCGGGAGGAACTGGCCCGCCGCCTGTCCGCCAAGTTGCTCGACCTCACCCGCCTCGCTCCGGCCCTCCTCGGCAACCGGGCCGGCATGATCGGTGCCGCCGCCCTGGCCGCCACCCCCAAAAAAACATGAAAAACATCCGCAATTTTTCCATCATCGCCCACATCGACCACGGCAAGACCACCCTCTCCGACCGCCTGCTGGAGACCACCAATGCCGTGGCCAAGCGCGACATGCAGGAACAGGTGCTCGATTCGATGGACCTGGAGCGCGAACGCGGCATCACCATCAAATCGCACTTCGTCCGCCTGGAGACGAAGGGGCCGGGCGGCGAGGACTACATCCTCAACCTGATCGACACCCCGGGCCACATCGACTTCACCTACGAGGTCTCCCGCTCGCTGGCCGCCTGCGAGGGCGCCCTGCTGGTGATCGACTGCACCCAGGGGGTGGAGGCGCAAACGGTGGCCAACACCTACCTGGCCATGGAAAACGATCTTGTGCTGGTCCCGGTGATGAACAAGATCGACCTGCCCAACAACGAGCTCGAGAAGTCGCTGGAGCAGATGGAACAGGTTTTGGGCATCAGCCGCGAGGATGCCCTGCTGGTGTCGGCCAAGACCGGCGTCGGCATCGACCAGCTGATCCCTGCTATCATCGAGCGCATTCCCCCCCCCGAAGGCGATGCGGACAAGCCCCTGCGGGCCCTGATCTTCGACTCGTGGTACGACGCCTACCGCGGGGTGATCGTGCTGGTGCGCATGCTCGACGGCAAACTGGCCAAAGGCGACCGCATCCAGTTCATGTCCAACCAGATCGAATTCGACATCACCGAACTGGGCTACTTCACCCCCAAGCCGTGCATCGCCGAGCGGCTGGAAGCGGGCGAGGTGGGCTACATCATCGCCGCCATCAAGAACGTCGCCGAGGTCAAGATCGGCGACACCATCACCCTGGCCCGCGAGGCCGGAAAGGTCACCCCCCTGCCCGGCTTCAAGGAACCCCAACCGATGGTTTTCGCCGGCTTCTACCCGGCCGAAGGGACCAGCCACGAGGAGCTTCGCGAGGCCATCGAGAAACTGACCCTCAACGACTCGTCGATGAGCTACGAGCCCGAGAGTTCCCCGGCCTTGGGCATCGGCTTCCGTTGCGGCTTTTTGGGCCTGCTGCACAAGGAGATCATCCAGGAGCGGCTGGAACGCGAGTACAACCTCTCGCTGGTCACTACCGCTCCGTCGGTACGCTACCGGGTGACCAAGACCAGCGGCGAGGTGATCGAGATCGAGTCGCCCGCCCACCTGCCGCCCCCCCAGAACGTGAAAACCATCGAGGAACCCTTCATCGAGGCCATCATCATCACCCCCGACGAGTTCCTCGGCAACATCCTCAAGTTGCTGCAGATTCGCCGCGGCACCCACAAGAAGATGGAGTACATCGGCCCCAAACGGGTGTACCTGGTGTACGAACTGCCGCTGGCCGAAGTGCTCTACGATTTCTTCAACAAGCTCAAGTCGCTCTCGCAAGGGTACGCCTCGTTCGACTACGAGCTCAAGAACTACCGCGAGATGCCGCTGGTCAAACTCGACGTGCTGATCAACGGCGACCCGGTCGACGCCCTGGCGGTGATCGTGCACCGTGAGAAGGCCTACCACATCGGCAACCAGCTCACCTCCAAGATGAAAGAGGTGATCCCGCGGCAGATGTTCGAGGTGGTCATCCAGGCCGCCATCCACAACCGGGTGATCGCCAAGACGGTGGTCAAGGCCCTGCGCAAGAACGTGCTGGCCAAGTGCTACGGCGGCGACATCACCCGCAAGATGAAACTGCTGGAAAAGCAGAAGAAGGGCAAGAAGCGCATGAAGCGGATCGGCAAGGTCGACCTGCCCCAGGAAGCCTTTTTGGCTGCGCTGGAACTGGAGGACTAGATGAAGACCTACGAAGAGTACCTGGCCTTTTTGGCTGCCGAGTTGATCAGTGCCGCCCCCCTCCCCGCAAAAGACGACCCCGACTAATACCCGGCGGCCT
>CAZTNO010000175.1:0-6511 GCA_964614865.1 uncultured Clostridia bacterium | reverse complement strand
GGGGACCAGTTCCTGATACTCTTCAGGAGAAACCCAGCGGATGTTCAAATCGAAGCCGTGCTGCACCTTCATCAGGTCTTTGAGTTTTCGCTCGGTGGCCTCGGAATAGGCGGGATAGCTGTAGCCGTTGCTGAGCCAACCGATCTCGTCGCCCTCCACCTCGTTCCAGGTGGAGAATATCTCGATGCTGCGCTGGCAGATGCGGATCTTGCCGAAATCGGAGTGGGTGGCACGGATACCGCCGATGGCCTTCTTGTTGCTGAGTTGGCCCGGAGAGGGGTACTCGTCGAGCACCAGCACCGACAGGCCGGCCCGGGCCAGCGACAGGGCGGTGGGCACTCCCACCGATCCCGCACCGATCACCACCACGTCGTAGGTCTTGTCCATGATCATTCTCCTTGCCCGATCCCGGCAAGCGTCCCCAGGGCCACCTCGACGAACAGGGGGCGGCGGGTGCCCGGCACGATTTTTCCCGGCTCCACCCCCTCCTGACGGAAGATGGCCCGGATCAGGTTCTCGCACGACTTGCCGCCGCAAGCCCCCATGCCAGAGCGGGTGACGGCCTTGATCTGGTTGATATCGGTGACCCCGAGGCGGATCAGGCGGCGCACCTCGGCCGCCGAAACCCGCTCGCACAGACACACCTTGGCCTCGTGATCGGCGTTTGCGGCGATCAAGGCACTCTCCAGCGGCTCCGATACCGCCGCCTCCTGGATCCGGAACGAAACCACCCGCTTGGCCACCGCCCGCGGCGCCCGCAAGCGGACCAGCCGGGTGAGGTTTTCACGGTTCTGCTGCACCGCGGCCACCTCCAGCTCGCCCAACGGCCGGCCGTCGATGTCGACCGCGGCGACCCTCGAGCCCACCGCCAGCGGCAGGTGCGACATCTCGTAGGGCACGGTGACGATCGGGTTCTCCCGATCCTGGCGGTAGTCGACCAGGGTGATGGCCAGGCCAGGGCAGATCAGCACGCACTTGCCGCAGCCGATGCAGCGGCCGTCGTAGCGCGGGAGTCCCAAAAGGGGATCGCCCTCGAGGTGGATCGAACGGGTCGGACAGACGGTCGAGCAAGGGTTGCAGGGGATCTCCTGCAGGCAGTGGATCACCGGCAACACCCCTTCTTCCGAGTCGGGAAACACCTGCGGCTGCACCTCGCCCGGGTGGGATTTGAGCAAGCGGGCCTTTTCGGTCCAGCTGGCGGGGATCTCGGCCACCGGGGCGCCCAGGGCCCGGGCCACCGTCAAGCCGGCGATCCGGCCGTTGAACATGGCCGAGGAAGCCTCGGCGATTTCGGCGGCATCTCCTGCGGCGAACACCGGCAAACCGGCGAGTTCTGCCTGGGCGGTGAATTCGGCGATCGGATCTAGGCCGACCGCAATCAGCACCGTATCGCAGGCAAAAGTTTGCTCAGAGCCAGCGACGGGGCGGAAGCGCTCGTCGACCCGGGCGATAGTCACCGACTCGACCCGCTCGGAGCCGTTTGCCGACATCACGGTGTGCGAGGTGTGGATCGGCACCCCCAATCGCTTCAACTTGTCGGCATGGACCTTGTAGCCACCGCACACCGGCAGGGCTTCGGCCAGCCCGACCACCGCGATCCCCGCTTGCAGAGCATGGTAGCCGGCGATCAAGCCGACGTTGCCGCCGCCCACGATGAACAGGCGCCGGGAGGGGCGCACCAGGTCGCGGTTGACCAGGGTCTGGAAGGCCCCGGCGCCGTATACCCCGACCAGCTGGTTGCCGGGAAAGACCAGGAATTTCTCGCGGGCCCCGGCGGCGTTCAGCACCACCTTGGGCGAAACCAGCACGTAGGAGCCCTGCCGCAACACCCCCACTTTGCGGTCGGAGAACACGTAGAGCACGGTGCTGTCGGCCCACACCGTGACGTGGGGATCGGCGGCCACCGTTTCGGCAAGCCCGCGACCGATGCCGATGCCGCGCGTGCCGGCCTGCGAATCTTCCACCGAGCCGAAGAACTTGTGGGTCTGCAGCACCAGTTTGCCGCCGGTCTCGGTCTTGTCGTCGATCAGCAGGGTGGCGATGCCCAGACGTCCAAGTTCGATCGCGGCCGACAGCCCGGCCGGGCCGCCGCCGATGATCAGCACATCGGTGTCCACCTCGGGGATGTCCGCCAACACCGGGGGCTTTTCCAGCTCGGGGAGCTCGGGCAATTCGTCGGCTGATGTCACCACCATATTGGCCCCTAGCGGGGTCATGCACGACTTCACCGGCTGGCCGTTGGCGATCACCAGGCACTTGGAGCACTGTCCGTTGGCGCAGTAGATTCCCTGGGGAGTGTGGTCGTGAACGTTCCGGCCGAAGGCGGCAACTCCGGCGGCCACCAGGGCCGAGGAGAGGGCCTCTCCCTTGCGGCCCGTATAGGGCTGTCCGTTCCAGTAGAACGACACCGTTTCGCCCGGAACCACCGGTAACACGGGATGTTCGAGAATGCGCTGGTCGATCATGGGCGTTTCAGCCTCCCCGCCCCACCGGGCTCTCCGCCCCGGGGCTTGCCTCCTCTACATACCACAGATGCGACCCCAACGAAATCGAAATAATTAAAAATACTTTATTTTTTTTATATTTAGTAATTAATTATGTTATTTTTGTTGATTTGTAAAGTTTTTATTGTATTCTATTTTATTATGAATACTGTCCACGAAACCGACACGATCGATCGCCTGCTGTTGGGAGAACTCAGCCTCGACGGCCGAGTCAACCTGACCCGCCTGGCGGAGCGGCTCGCCCTCTCCAAGCAGCGGCTCGGCTACCGTTTGCGCGGGCTGCTGCGCCGGGGCTTGGTGACCGGCTTCTTCGCCATCCCCGACATCTTTCGCCTGGGGTTCGACCACTTCCGGGTGTTCGTCCGCATCCACCACCTCACCGAAACCCGCGAGCGGGAGCTCATCGACCACCTGCTCACTCGACCCGAAGTCTCCTGGCTGACCCGCCTCGATGGCGACTTCGATCTGGAATTTGTAATCTGGGCGCCCGGGGTTTCGCTGTTCGAAGCCGCTTACGACGACATCCTGGGGCAGTTCGGCGAGATGTTCCAGGAGAAGTACTTCTCACTTGCCACCCGCATCGAGTTCCTGCCCTGGCGATTTCTGGCTCCGGCCTGCGAATCCAAGCCGGTGGTGCTGGAAAGCCGGGGACAATCTCTCCCCATCGACCCGATCGATCGCAGGCTGCTAGCTGAACTCAGCCGCGAGGGGCGGCTGGCGCTTTCCGCCCTGGCCGCCCACTGCCGCATCTCCCCTGCCGCCGCTGCCAGCCGGATGCGCGACTTGCGCGGTAACGGGGCGATCGCCGGCTTTGGCACCAAGATCGACCACTCCCGACTGGGGTTCACCTACCGCAAGGTGTTCCTGATCCTTTCCCGCCCCGCCGGCGAGGGGGAACAACGGCTCTGCGCCTGGCTGCGCACCCAGCCCGAGGTGATCTTCCTGGTCAAGACCATCGGCACCTACGACCTGGAGGTGGAGCTGATGACCCGCTCCCCCGAAGACTTCTCCACCTTCATGCGCCGGTTGCGCACCCTCTTTGCCGCTGACCTCCTCAGCCACCGCAGCGTGATCGTGGTACGCGAGTACAAGTACGGCCAGTACCCCGCCTAGCCCAGCAATCCCAGCTCCAGCAGGGCGGGGGTGACCTCTTCGATGGCCGAGACGCGGGCGCGCAGCTCGTCGCCCAGCCGCCCCCAGGCCAGGAAGGGGACCGGATTGCGGCTGTGGCCCCGCGAGGAGAGGTCCTCCAGGTTGCCGTGGTCGCTGGTCACCACCAGGGTGTCCCGCCCGGGATCGAGGCACGCGATCAGGGTGCCCAGCAGGCGATCGAGCTCCCCGACCAGCTGCCCGGCCGCCGCCGGGTCGCCGCGGTGGCCACAGACGTCGCTCTGGAAGTACTCGTAGAGAACCACCTGGCCCCGGGCCGCGGCCAGGATCTCGCCGGCCCTCTCGGGGGTAAACTCGACCACCGTCGCCCCCCGCTCACCGAGTGAACGGTTGGTGTAGTCCTGGTAGAGGGCCTCGCCCGCCTCCAGGGCTGGCAATCCCGCGGGCTGTTGGCCGATCGCGATCATCATCACCGAGGTGGCCGACAGTCGACGGCGAAAGGCGACCGGAAACTCGTCCGAGAAGTGCAGCGTGCCGTCTTCATCCAAACGCACGTGGTGGCCACGGAAGAGTTCTTCGTGCAACGGATAGGCGTTGAAGAAGCGCGCCTGGCACCCCCGCTGCTTGGCCAGAACGAGAAGCCCCCGCTGGCGCAACAGCCGGCGCAACCCCTTGCCGGGATATCCCGATACGGGCGCGGGCCCGAGCTCTGGCCCCCGTGCCCCGGTGAACAGTGCCGTCTGCCCGGTGGCACTCTGCGGGATCCCCTCCAGTCCGACGTCGGACCGGATATGCCGCAGCGGTGTACCGTCGGGAAGCGTTCCTCCTCCCTGCCAGCAGGGGAGAAACCGGGTGGCACGGGCAAAAAACGGGTTTCCCTGGTCGGCCCGACCGATCCCCACCCCGTCCAGAAAGAGGAAGAGGAGGCGTTGCCCGGGGGGGTTCAATCGAGCTCCGTCACCCGGCGAATGGTTTCGGATAGCGAAAAGCTGTCGAGCAAGGGAAGGGCCGTTTCGAGGTTTTCGAGCTCGCCGATGCGGGTATACCTCCCGGTGAGGTGGGGGGTGGCGTTGGTGGTGAAAAAGAACTGGCTGCCGCCGGTATCCTTGCCCGACAAGGCCATGCCGATGCTGCCGGGGCCGTACCAGACCAGGCTGTTTTCGCAGCGCACGGAATAGCCGGGGCCGCCGTCCATGGTGTCGAACGGCGAACCCATCTGCACCACGAAGTCGGGCACCACCCGCGGCACCCGTCGCCCGTCGAAGAACCCCTGTCGGGCGAGCAGCACCAGATTGGCGGTGTTGATCGGCGCCAGGGTTCCATCGAGTCGCAATACCACCGACCCGCCCCGGGCAAACTCCATCTTCAGGCGCACCACCTTGCGTCCGCGGGCCAACTTTTCAGCCAGAGCCAGGATCTTGCGTTCGCCGGGGGTCGCTTCGGGGGCCCGCGGCCAGGGAACCTGGGGGTCGAGTTCGCGGAGGGCCAGAAACGAATCGTAGCGCCGGCTCCAGTTGGGATGGCTCTGCCAGCGCAGCAGTCTGGCTTTCCTGACCTCGGAAGATAGGTTCCAGCGCTTCAGGGCGGCAAACCAGACCTGGGCCGAGTCGAACTCCGGATCCTGCCAGACCCGGTTCTCCAGCGAATCGAGGTCAGCGGGAGGAGCGGCTAGGTCGTCGATGGCCGCAGCCCGGGCCAGGGTTTCGCCCCCGGCGAGCATCTCCTTTGCCAGGGCACCCGCCGCCACCGGATCGAACTTGCGCAACACGGGCAGCAGCGCCGCGGCCAGCAATGGATCGGACGAGTCGATTTCCTGGCAGAGGATGGCCAGCTCCCGCCGGGCCTCGTCGCCCACCGGGAAGCGCTGTAGCGCCCCGAGTCGGGCCAGCAAAACAGGCCGGACCGCATCTCCCGGCAGGGGGGCGCAAACCAGCGACACCGGCACGGCGGGATCGGGAAGGCCCTCGAGCAAGCGGATCAGCACCGTCGCCCGGAGCGGAAAAGCACCGTCCTCTTCCAGCGGCGGCCGTTTCAACCCCAGCGCACCCCATGGGGCCGCGATCACCGCCTCGGTCGAGCCCGAGGCGACCGCCGCCAGCAGTTTCAGGTGGGCGCCCCCCCGCCGCTCCCATGGAGCCCGGTTCCAGGCTTCGAGCAGGGTCATCACGCTCCCCGAGGTAGGCTCCAAAAGAGGCAACAACTCGCCCTCCACCCCGGCCAGCACCAGCCGCAAGCGGGCGGCAGCGGCCCGTACCCGATCGACCTTGCCGGCCCGGTCGAGGGCCGTGAGGAAGGCGTCCATTTCGGGAGTTGGCTTCTCGCCACGCAGGCGAGCCGCGGCCAGGGGGAACTCGAGATGCAAAAAACGCGGCCAGCGGTCGGCGTCGGCAGCTTCCAGCCCGGCCAGGGCGGAAAGGGCCTTTTTCGAACCCAAACGGTTGAGAAAGTGGAGGGCGGTGAAGCGGTCCTCCGGAGTCCTGGCCAGCAGGGCCCGCTGCTCCCAGACCTCCCGGGTGGGTTTGTCGAGTTCACCGGGGAGGAGGGGGGCGGCTTCGGGAGTACCGATGCGCCGCAAGGTCAACTCGAGGCGGACCCGCTCGGCGCGGGTCAGCACGCTGCGCTCCGCAGCGGAAAAAAACGGGGGGAAACGTTTCCACTCGGCCCGCAACGCGTCGACCGGAGTGAACTTCCGCTGGGCCTCGCCCTGGATGACGCCGCCTAGCAAGACAATACCGCACAGCAAACCCGATCGGATTCGTTGGTTCATTTTTCCATTGTACTTTAACCGCCCCCGCCGGGGCAATCTCCCCTGGGCTCCTCCATGGTACAATCGGGCCAGCAAGAAGATGGGAGGTTGCCATGAACAAGACCCTGCTCGTCGTTTTCATTCTGATCCT
>CAZTNO010000174.1:0-6555 GCA_964614865.1 uncultured Clostridia bacterium | reverse complement strand
TAGATCTTGACCGAGGCCACCTCGACGTCGTCGACCACCCAGCCGGTGACCGCGACGTTGCCGGTGACACCGACCGCTCCCGCGGCCGGGGTCTCGAAGGTGCCGAAAGGACTGCTGCCGGCGTTCTTGACCACCAAAGACACCTGCACAACCTGCGGAGAGTTGGTCGCCGCAGGGTCGGTCACGCTGATGGTGCCGGTATAGGTGCCGTTGCCCAGCCCGGTGGCATTCACCGACACCTGGACCTTGGCGTTGCCGCTGCCCGAGGTCCGGTCGAGGACGATCCAGCCGGCGCTCGGGGTCGCCGCCCAACTCAGGGTCCCGCCCCCGGTGTTGCGGAGGAGCAGGGTCTGCGCCGAGGTGACGGCGGTCCCCACCTTGGCGAAGTTGAGCCTTCCGTGGTTCACGCCGATCGCCGGCGGCAGGGGGCTCGCCGCATTCCAGGCGATGGCAAAGGCATGGTAGTTGGTCTCCAGGGTGACTCCGCCGCCCAGGTCGGTGATGTTGCTGCCTATGTAGATGTAATGGTCCGCATCGTCGGCGTAGGTGTAGAGCTCGGTTCCGGCGCAGCGGCCGTAGCCCTCGTGGCCGTCGTAGTCGTGGACACTGAAATCGGCCCGAACGAAGGTGCCGTCGGCGTTGATGCCCACCGGGGTGTTGTCAGGGGTGAAATCGGCAAGGTCGGCGGTGTAGACCTCGCTGTCAGCCGGGCAGGCGTCCAGCGAGCTCAGCAGGTTGTCCATGTGGGCGCTCAGCTCGGCCGGGGCGTCCGCCGGCAGGTGGGCGCGCAGGTAGGCCAGGGCCTGGTAGAGGTTGTGGCAGCCTGCGGTTTCGAGCCGTTCGATCATCCGGTCAGCGCCCTCTTCGGTCAGGACGAAGGACAACAGGTCCTGCTGCAGTTGGGCGAACAGGCCTGCTCCGAGCAGAAATACAGCCATTGGCAACAAAAACAGTTTTTTCATCTCATTCCCCCGTGTTCTCGCCATTCTGGCCGGGTACAGCGCCGACCCTCGCGGGTGCGGGGCGGCGGACGACGCGCACCAGGTTCGGTCCGGTGCCGGCGAAGGTCAGCACGAACCGCCCGTCCTCGTAGAGCCACTGTTCCCCGCCGCGACGCGACACGATCAGGTCGGGCCACCCGAGGCGGGCGAACACCTCGGTGACGGCAATTCCCATAGTCAGCCCCAGGTAGCGGTCGTTGCTTGGACTCACGGTGCCTCCGACCCTCTTTTTGCAGGAACCGTGCCAAGGTCTCCGAGGCTGGAACACGAGGGGCGGAACTGTTCGGAAAGCTAATCGCAGCGACGTTCCCGGCCAGGATCGCGGACGGAAGGACCGCCCTTCCCTGGCCTGTCGTTGGCCACTTTTGGTTGCTATGAACCCAATTCATCTATCCGGAAGTAGCACAATGGTCCGACCTCCCCTTTATTCCGCCACGGCCATCCGCTACAATCGGGGCATGCGTTACCTGATGTACTACAAGGATGGCTTCCTGAAGAAGTACCCCCTGATCCGGGGCTTGGTCACCATCGGCCGCGGCCACGGTTGCGACATCGCCCTGGACGACCCCTCGGTGTCGCGCCGCCACTGCCGCGTCGAGGTCTCCCCCGACCGGATCCGCCTGATCAACGAGAAGTCGAAGAACGGCACCACCGTGGACAATCAGCCGGTGGAAGAGGCGGTACTGGCCCTGAACCAGTCGTTTGGCGTCGGCGGCCACGAGTTCTTCTACAAGGAGGGCGACGTCGCCGAATTTCGCCTGAGCCCCGAGCTGGCCTGGATGTCGGCCCACCTGCTGCGCCCCGGGCGCTCCAGCCAGCCCGAGCCGGAAACCCGCGAGGGGGGGGAGAAGTACACCGCCCTGCTCGACGAGCTGAGCGCCAAGGCGCTGCTGTGCGAGCCCGGGGAAAAGTACCTGAACGAGTTGTCGGTTTCGCTGGAGGGATTGTTTCCCGGCAGTGTCCTGGTCATCGAGCAGGGGAAAAACCGTATCCTCCTCGCCCGCCACCCCTCCCCGGAAGCTCTCCGGGTCACCGAGGCCGCCACGCCCGAGCAGCCCGAGGGAAGGTTGGAAGCCGGTCCGTCTTCGCTGTTCTATCGACGCTACTGCCCCGCTTACGCCCCACCGGGGTTTTCGCTGCTGCTGGTGACGGAGCGCCCGTTGCCTCGCCCGGGGGGCCTGACCGACATCTTCTTTGGCAAGGTGGCCCAGCTCATCCTGTTCAACGCCCGTCTGGCTCCGGGGCTGCCCGCCTCGCAGGATGCCGTGGCCTTCGAGGGGGGCGGCGTGGTCATCGTCGGTCGCAGCCAGGAGATCCGCCAGACGGTGGCCATGATGCGGAAAGTGGCGGCCATGCAGAGTTTCATCCTGATCATGGGCGAGAACGGCACCGGCAAGGAGCTGTTCGGCCGCCTGATCCACCACCTGTCGGGACGCAAAGGCTACGTGGCCCTCAACTGCACCGCCATTCCCTCGCAGCTCCTGGAAAGCGAACTCTTCGGCTACGAGGCCGGGGCCTTCACCGACGCCCGCCAGCGCAAGATCGGCCGAATGGAAGAGGCCTCGGGGGGTACGCTGGTCCTGGACGAGATTGGCGACATGCCGGTCGAGGTCCAGGGCAAGCTGCTGCGCGTCATCCAGGAACGGACCCTGTGCCGGCTGGGCGGCAACCGCTCGATCCCCCTCGACCTGCGCATCGTGGCCATGACCAATCGCGACCTCTACCGGCTGGTCGAGGAGGGCAAGTTTCGCCAGGACCTCTTCTTCCGCCTGCGGGTGCACGAATTCACCATTCCGCCGCTGCGGGAGCGCCCCGAGGATATCGTCCCCCTGTTGCAACACTTCATCCGGCTCCACGCCGCCCGGATCGGGGTAGCCCCCGCCGGCCTGTCCGAATCGGCCGCCGCCTGCCTGCTCGCCTATCCATGGCCCGGCAACATCCGTGAACTGGAGAACGAAGTCGCCCGCATCCTGGAGATCATCGACGAGAACGAAATCATCAGCGATCACCACCTGCTGCCGGTGATTCGCAATGCCAGGCCCGGGCCAGCGGTCCCGGCTGCCGAAACCTCCGGATTCCGCAGCCGGATCGAGTCCGCCGAGCGCGGGGAACTGCTGCGCCTGCTGCGCGAACACGATGGCAACAAGACCCGGGCGGCCAGGGCGGCGGGCCTCAGTTATCAGGGCTTTCTCAAGAAACTCAAGCGGCTGGGGATCGGCAGACCTAAGGGCGGAGACGAGGGGTGAACCGCCGCGTCTGGAGCCTGCTGTCTGCTTTTTGCGTACTGGTCGCCGCCCTGCCGGCGCTCCCCCCGGAGCTGCCGTTGCGCCAGTGTGTACGCGAGTTATGGCAGAGCGACCGGGGCTTGCCGCAGAACTCGGTCCAGTCGATGGTTCAGAGCCGGGACGGCTACGTCTGGCTGGCTACCCAGGAGGGATTGGCTCGCTTCGACGGCCTGAGATTCACCCTCTTCTCCAAGGCCAGCCACCCCCAGATTCCTTACAACTTCATCCGTTCCCTGCTGGAGGACCGGTCGGGACGGATCTGGGCCGGCACCAACGAGGGGGGACTCTTCCGCGTCCACCGGGACGGGCAGGTGGTTGCCAGGCCCGAGCGCCTGCCCGGAGACGTGCGTTCCCTGTACGAGGACCGGGCCGGACGCATCTGGATTGGCCTGGCCATGGGCGGGCTGGCCTGCCTGGAGGGGGATCGGCTGCAGTGCTGGGGAGCGGGGGAAGGATTCCCCGGGGAGCAGGTTCTGGCGCTGCTGGCCGACGACCAGGACCGTCTGCTGGCCGGCACCAACCGGGGTATCCTCGATGGCCGGCCGCCATTTGCCCCCTGGCCGGGGAACGACCACCTCCCCTCGCGCGAGGTGACCGCCCTGCTCGGCGGCGAAGCGGGAGAGCTGTGGGTCGGCACCCGCCGCGGCCTGCTACATTGGCGGCAAGGAAGGGTCCGTCTGTTTGACCGGGCACACGGTCTCGGCTTCGACTGGGTCTGGTGCCTGCTCCGGGACCGCCAGGGCTCGATCTGGGTCGGCAGCAACGGCGGCGGCCTGGCCCGGATCCATCATGACGAAGTGGTCGAACGGCTGACCGTCGCCGAGGGGCTGCTGGACAATGGGGTCTGGTCGCTGCTCGAAGATCGGGAAGGGGGGCTGTGGGTCGGCGGCAACGGCGGCGGGGTCGCCCGGTACCGGGCCGGAATGTTCGTCAACCTGGGGCCCGACGCGGGGCTGGGCAACGGTCCCTATTCGGCCGTCTGCGAGGGCGACGACGGCCGGCTGTGGGTCGGCACCTGGTGGGACGGCTGCTACGTCGTCGATCCCGCCGGCGTCACCCAGTTGACCCGGGTCGATGGGCTGCCCGACAACAACATCAGCTCGCTCTGCGCGGATGGGGCTGGAGGGATGTGGGTGGGCACCGACAACGGCGGGGTGGTTCACCTGCCGGCCACCGGCCGGCGCACGGTCCTCAACGCCCGTTCCGGACTGGTCCACAATGAAGTCTACGCGCTCGCCCGCGGTACCGACGGCACCCTGTGGATCGGCAGCCGCGGAGGCGTCCAGGGGTGGAGGAACGGCGCATGGCTCGCCTCCATCCCCGGCCTGGACGGGATCGGCTCCCGGTCGTTGCTGGCCCAGGCGGACGGCACGCTGTGGATCGGCAGTGAAGGGAAGGGACTCCTGCGTTGGCGAAACGCGACCCTGCGACGCTGGACCCGCGCCGAGGGGTTGTCCAGCGGTAAAATTTTCGCCCTCAAAGACGATGGCCATGGCGGGCTGTGGATCGGCAGCCAGGGAGGCGGGTTGAGCCATCTCGATGCCTCGGGCCGGCTCCTGGACGATGCCGTGCCGCAACTGAGTGGCAGCCCGGTCTTCCAGATCCTTGGCGACGACCAGGGCGGCCTTTGGCTGAGTGGCAACCGGGGGTTGACGGTGCTCTCCGCCAGTCAGGCAAGCGACTTGGCGAAGCATCGTCCCCTTTCCGGCCCCGTCCGGTTGCTCGGCCTGGCCGATGGCATGGCCAGTGAAGAGTGCACCGGCGGATTCCAGCCCGCCGGGTGCCGGACCCGGGATGGCCGACTGTACTGGCCCACCCTGCGGGCGGTGACCGTCGTCGAACCAGGGCGACGGGCGCAAAACCCCCTTCCCCCACGGGTGTGCATCGAGGAAGTGCTGGGCGATGGCCGTTTCTACAGCCTCCGCGAGGAGATCTCCCTGCCGCCCGGGACCCGGACGGTATCCATCCGTTTCGCGGCGATCAGCCACAACCTCCCCCAGCGGGTCGCCTGCCGCTATCGCCTCGATGGGTTCGATTCGTCCTGGAACCGTAGCGACCCGCCCACGTCCAGACTGATCAGCTATACCAACCTGCCCCCGGGGACCTACCGGCTGAGGATCGAAGCCGCCAATGAGGACGGCGTGGTCAGCGTCCCCGACACCGGACTGGCCTTCACGGTCCGTCCCCGCTTCCACCAGACCGGGATATTCCGCCTTGCGTTGGGGCTGGCCTTCATGCTCACCTCCTACTTCGTGGTGGGTGGCATCCGGCGATACCTGTTCCTGCTGGCTTTTTGGCGCAGGAAAAGGATGGTGGGGGCGTATCTGCTGGAGCAGGAACTGGGCTCGGGTGGCAGTGCCACGGTGTACAAGGCCCGCCACCTGCTGATCCGCTCCCGGGTGGTGGCCCTCAAGCGACTCCGGTCGGAACTGGCCAGCGATTCCGACCAGAGCCGGCGTTTCCGCCGCGAAGCGTTGCTGATCGACCGGATCAACCATCCCGGGATCGTGCGTATCATCGAGCGGGGCACCCACGGAAACACCCCCTACATCGCCATGGAATACCTCGAAGGCAAGACGCTGGCCGAGCGCCTGCTGGTCAGTCCTTCACTCTCGATCCAGGAGATTGTGGCCATCTTGCGCCAGATCGCTTCCGTTCTGGCTTTCATTCACCAGCGGGGGATCGTGCACCGGGACCTCAAACCTCGCAACATCATGCTGGTCGACAACCGGGGGCCTGGACCCCGGGTCAAGCTGCTCGATTTCGGTATCGCCAGTGCCCCCGATCACACGGCCATGACCGAGACCGGCATCATGCTCGGCACCCTGGCCTACCTCGCCCCCGAGCAGATCCAGCTCGGCCAGAGCACCCCGGCCAGCGACATGCATGCATTCGGGGTGATCGCTTTCGAAATGATAGCCGGAAGCCCCCCCTTTGTCGCCCCGACCGGGGCGGTTCTGATGAGGGAGATCGCCTCCACCGCGCCGGTCTGGCCCAGCGGGATGCGCCCCGATTGCCCGCCTTGGCTGGCGCATCTGGTGATGGAGTTACTCGAGAAGGACCCGCCAAGGCGTCCGAGCGCCGACCGGCTGCTGGAACGGCTCGAGGCCGCGACCTGAACCGGTCCGGATCCAGGGTTCCCACTAGGCGCCTACGGTTCCACCCGCACGGTCACCCGCTGGCGGTTGGCCGTTCCGTCGCCGCGGACGACTATGAACTCCAGGGCGAAGGTGCCGCGAAAACCCGGGCCGGGCAGCCAGGTGAACACC
>CAZTNO010000173.1:0-6570 GCA_964614865.1 uncultured Clostridia bacterium | reverse complement strand
CTGAGCGTGAAAAACGACTTCGAAGACGGCGGCGACTCCACCCAGGAAGGGTAGGCTCCCCCTTTTGCCCCCGGCTCTCCGGGCCGGGTCCCGGAAGCCCCGGGCAATGATCCGCTCGCGGGGCAGGCCATGAATTACGCACAGTCGCTCCGGTTTCTCGATTCCCTGCAAGGGGAAAACATGAAGTTGCGGCTGGAGGGGATCGTGCGCATCGTGGACCGCCTCCCCTTCGATGCCCAGGCGGTGCGCTATCTGCAAGTGGCCGGGACCAACGGCAAAGGCTCCACCAGCCATTTCCTCGCCTCCATCCTGAAGGCTGCGGGCGAGCGGGTCGGCCTCTTCACCTCGCCCCACCTCGAAAACGTCCGCGAACGGATCCGTATCGACGGCCGTCCCGTCTCGCAGCGGCGTTTTGCCGAAGCGATCGGATCCATCCGCCAGTGGTGTCAGCCGCTGGTGGACGATGGCACGATCGACAATCTGCCCACTTTTTTCGAGACGGTGTTTCTTTCTGCCCTCCTGCTGTTCCACCAGGCGGGGTGCACGGTGGCCGTTTTGGAGGTGGGGCTGGGGGGCCGACTCGACGCCACCACCGCCCTGACCCCCGACACCAGTGTGATCACCAACATCTCGCTCGACCACACCCAGATCCTCGGCCGAAGCCTGGCAGGGATCGCCGCCGAGAAGGCCGGCATCATCAAACCCGGGGTCCCCGTGGTTTGCGGCTGTCCGCCGGGGGGAGTAGCGGAACGGGTGATCGCGGCGCGGGCCATGGAGCTTGGAGCACCCTTCCATCCGGTGTTTGCCAGGCAAAGGCGACCCGTGATCGTCAGCCGGACGAAGGGGACCACCCGGGCCCGGTTTCGCTCCCCGGAAGGCGAGACCCTCTATTCGTACCGTCTGGCCGGCGATCACCAGGCGGTCAACGCCGCCGTCGCCATCCGCACCGTCGAGGTGCTCTGCCAGGCGGGCTGGGACATCTCCGACCGGGACCTCGATCTGGGCTTGCGGCGAGCATTCATCCCGGGCCGGCTGGAGCGCTTCGCCGGCTCTCCGGAAGTGATCCTCGACGGCGCGCACAACGACGCGGGCATCCAGGTCCTCGCCAGCACCCTGGAGCGGTGGGAGGTCCGAAACGCCACCTTGATCTTTGGCGTCCTCGCCGACAAGTCGTACCGTCGCATGGTGCGCCGGCTGCTCCCGTTTTTTCACCGGGTGGTCCTGACCCGGCCCCGCTGCCCGCGCGCCCTGCCGCCGGCCCGGCTGGTTCCGTTGTTTGCCGGGGTGCCGCAGGTGGAGGTGGTCGAGGATCCCGGAGCGGCCCTGGCCCTTGCAAAAAAACACGGTTCCCTTATAATGATCACCGGTTCCCTGTACCTGGTCGGAGAGATGCGCGGGCGACTGCGCAGGAGGAAAGAGTAGTGGACCCTGGAAAATTCAAAGATGTCGAGGAAAAGTACCGTCAGCTCAAAGAACGCCTCGACCAGGCGGAGATCACTCCCGATGACTTGAAGAGGGAACTCAAGAAGCTCATCGTCATGGACGAGAGCGGCAGATACTGGATGATCGGCACCAAGAGCGGCCAGTGGCATATGTACGACGGCACCGACTGGAAGGTGGGCGTGCCCTACGAGACCGCCCCGACCGCGCGGCTGCCCACACCGCCGCCGGTCGCTCCTGCGCCGCCCCCCCCTCCGGCCCGCCTGGCCGTGCCCCCGGCTGATCACGAAACGGTGAGTTGCGTGTTTTGCCAGAAATCGCTCCCTGCCGGGGCCGCGTTTTGTCCCGCCTGTGGGGGCAATCAACGCGAAACCGTGCGCCAACCCCGCGATTATGCGGGGGAGGGGCGGGGGCAAGATCTCACCCTGCGGGGGGTGAGGGTGTTTTCGCTGGCCGCTTTTTTGGGGGGGATCGGGTTGATCTTTGGCGTGATCGTCGGGGCCAGTTTCGGCATTTTCAAGTTCGCTCCCGAATGGATCAAGGCGCTCCCCATCCTGCTCCGTGACGCCCACGGTCAGGTCCAGGGGGGGCTGCTCTTCGGCGCAGTGGGCGGGATCGGCGGCTACCTGACCTTTGCCCTGCTCGGTATCCTGCTCGCCCTGTTCTACAATTTCATCGCCTTCGTGTTCGGCGGCATCCGCTTCCGCACCCGCTGACCCAAAAGCCGGGATGGAGATCCTGCACTCCCTCCTGTTCTACCGGCTGGCCGTGGCCATATTCGCCCCGCTGGCGGTGCTGTGTTCCCTGTTTTTCCTGATTACTTCCCGTCGTCACCGCCAGGATGACGGGAAAGGGGGTTCCGGTGTTGGGTAATAAATACCCCCTCATTTGCCCGACGTTTTTTGTGGTTCAGGGCAAGACCCTTCGTTATCGGTCCTCTGCCGCCCGAAACCTTGTATCGACTTTTTGGCATAAACCTTGCTTACAAACCCCTATAGGAGTTCTCATGCAGAAACGCTCCGGTTTCAGCGTGGTCGAGTTGCTGATTGTCCTGACCTTGGCGGGGATATTTGCCGTAGTCTCCATCATGGTCGGGAAAAACGTGTTGCAAAGGGCCAATGCCACGGCCGCAATCAACTCCTTCGTGGCGGATGTGTCCTTGATCAAACAGTTGGCTTCCAAAGAGAACCGGTACTATGCCATAGGTTTTATGAGTACCGGCGCGAGCGCGGGGAAGGCGTACCAGATCCAAAGGCAGACCACCATCGGGGATCTTGCGAACTGGACCGTTATCTCTACGAAGACTCCGATTGAAGGCAAGGAATTCTTCGATTCTTCGATGATCACCGGGTCATGGAAAGGTTTTGCAGTCAGCCCATTGGGCATGGTATACAATTTGCCCATTGGGGCCGGAGCCGTCCCGACCACGCAATCCTTTCCGTTCCGTTTGGCAGGGACGAGCACACCGTCTGGAGATTATCCGGTTAGAATCATGATCTATTCGAACGGAGGGGTGAAAATTGTCAAACAATAAAGGATTCACATTGCTTGAAGCGATCATAGGATTGATGCTGATCGGGGGCATCACCATTGCCATACTGGGGGCATTCACCCAGGTGCAGGTCAACACGAGGTATGTCGGCGACAAGACTCTGGCGTTGGTACTGGCGGAGGCCAAGATGGAAGAGATGATGAAGTACCCCGGTTCCATC
Organism: uncultured Clostridia bacterium; assembly: GCA_964614865.1. Taxonomy (GTDB): domain Bacteria; phylum Acidobacteriota; class Aminicenantia; order UBA2199; family UBA2199; genus CAZTNO01. Next base: position 3,418 of record CAZTNO010000173.1, on the reverse strand, counting down.
ATCGCCCTCGGCACCACGACCGATTATGCGGTGAAGACGAGCAACTCATTTACGGTCCAGACGACCGACCCTGGCGTAGTCAATCAATTCCGCCGCACGGTCGACGTGACGGCTTCCGGAAGCCTTAAAAATGTTCTGGTGACGGTGCAGTACAGATACTCGAACGGCGGCTACTTGGGCCGAGTCACCCTGAATTGCCGCCGGGGAGGCTGAGCATGAACGGCGAAAGAGGAATATCCCTGATCGAGACTCTGATCGTGTCGACCCTGACCCTGTTCGTGATGGGAGCCGCCTTCAACATAATCGTCCATTTCGGCAATGCCCAGAAGAACGAGGGCGCCAGGACCAGACTCTCCGAGGAAGCCCGCTACATGTTCAATGCCTTTTCCGAAGAGTTGAAAGATGCGGGAGCGATGCTGACCATCGCCAATACGAATTCATTCCTGAACGATTACCCGTACTTCAACGGGATTTTTCCACTGGACAAGACCGATGGCCCCGACGGTGTCATCCTGGCTTCGGGAGATCCCGACGGAGTCACCACTCTGACCGTGAGTTATACCCCGCCGGGGACGACCATCAACGTGAACTCCACTAAGAAGTCAGATGGCACTTTCGCCTGGGCGGCCGGCGACAAGGGTATCATAATAGCCGCCAACGGGTATTATGTATTTCAGGTTACTGCCGCTGACGCCACTTCGTTGACCGTACGGGACACTCCGGTGTACTACTCGGGATTGCTGAGCAACTGTGGAACCTATCAGTACACCGATACCCTGCGAACCCCGGCGACGGTCAAGGGGAGCCAGCTGTCCTACACCGGGGGGGCATCGGCCCCCTTTACCCCCGTGATTCGCCTGACCAATTTCGGCATCTACCTGTTCGATCGCGAATTTGATACCCAGCTGAACCGCAACATCAACCGGCTGTTCCGTATCACCGATACCGGTGGAGTGGGAGGGACGGCTCTATTGACCAACAACCAGTCGATCGTGTCGGACAACATCTTCGATTTACAGTTGTCCTACACGTTCTATACGGCCTTCCCCAACGCTACCCCCAATTACTCGTTTTTCGCCAGTTCCACCGACCCGACGCTACCGGCTCCTTATAGCACTGACACTGCCTATTCCCTGATCCAGAAGAAGTACCTCAAGGAGGTCGACGCCACGATCGTTGTGTTGACCGACAACTACCAGGGGAAGGGCGCCGTTCCCCGGACGATCCCGGCCATCAAGAACCGACCCGGTTATACGCTGCCTGCGGGCAAGTACAACTACAAGCTATACGATTACAACATTCAAAACAAGAATTACAACATCGTCTTCTGAGGTGAAGAACATGCAAAGAGGAAGCGTATTGGTACTCGCAATCATCACGATATTGATCATGTCGATCATGATCGCCGGCCTGCTGACCATGGGCTCTTCCGAAGTCGCCACGACCCATAATTACCAATTGAAAAAAAAGTCGTACTACCATGCCGTTCAAGGGCTGGAAACCGTCATCGAACAGGTAAGGAACGCCGAAGACCCGACCACCATCCAGGTCGATCCGGTCGCCTCGCCAACGACGGACGCCGACGGCACCAAGAAGAACTTCTACACCGGCAACATGACCACCGGGGTGACTGCGGTCAGCTACTATAAAGGAATATCGGCTCCGCAAATGGTCGGCATCTCCTTGGGCACCGAATCGGGATACACTCCGGTCATGTATCGTGTTCCCGTGACGGCCGAGGTCCAGTCCGGGAGCAAGGCCCCGGCGGTCACCGAGATCGAGGCCGGGGTATACGCGTTGATGAAGAACTATTGAAGAGGGAGGGAAAGATGAAAAGACTGAGAGTATTGTGCGTTTGCTTTTCACTCGTAGTCCTGTCGCTGCTCCTTTTTTGGCCCGCCTCCAAGCTGACGGCCGACGACCGTTCCATTTTCAGCGCCTCCGTCAAACCGTATATCATGTTCATGTTCGACAACTCGGGCTCGATGGATTCCACTGACTTCACCGTCAGCGCCGACGATTACGCCTCCTTCCATACCTACACCTTGCAAGGAGTGACTCCGGCCACGACCTATACGTTTGCGGCCTCGAAACAGTGGGACGGCAGTTACAGAGCCAAGCGAATCACGGCCCTGAAGCGGGTGGCCATCGAGTTGCTCGACGTGTTCCGGCACGATGTCAAGATGGGCTTTGGCCACTTTTTTTATCCACCCAATGTGACCTATACCGAGCGATACAAAGATTGGTGGGGCAATTATCAGCTGAGAGCCGCCACTTGGAATAATGGCACCGCCAAACCCGACGGGGGGGTGATCCGGAATGGCATCGCCGATTTCGACGAGGCGACGGCCGACGCCGACTTGATCTCCATCTGCAACACAGTGTACAACTTCACCGCCGCAGGCAACACCCCGCTGGCCGAATCGCTCGACACCGTCTCTGGCTACTTCAAGGGCACCATCAACAGCTCCGACGGCAACTTGTGGACCGATAGCAACGGCTGCACCCGCATTCCCACCACCGGCGGCACCCCGCCGACTCAGTTCACCTGCCAGAACACCTACGTGATCCTGGTGAGCGACGGCGAGCCCACCGATGATGGATTCGACAGCTCAACGGTCAGGAATTATTCGACCACCACGGACTACACCAACCTCACCGTTCACAGCTACGCTTCCCCCTATACCGGGACCGCGTTTGAAAAGAACAACGAGATGAGCGACATCCCCAACGTCGCCAAGTGGATGTACGAGCACCCCATTCCCGACGCCGTGACCGGGGTCATCCCGGCCCAGGGCATTTCGACTTGGTGCGTGGGAATGCACCTGACCGGCGATGGACGCACCCGCCTGATCAACGCGTCCGACAACGCTCATGGCCGCGGCAACTACTACGACGGCGACGACTTCAGGCAACTGAAGACCAACCTGAGTACAGCGATCGGCACCATCGTGGAGCAGAACTACGCCTTCACCTCGTACACCTCGCCCAAGAAGATCACCTCGGGGGGGACCGATTCCTATCTCTCGTACCAGGGCTATTTTTTCAACAAGCCCAGCAACGTCTCCGTCTGGGAAGGACACTTGAAGTGCCAAAAGATCGTTCCCCAGGGGACTTCGTATCAATTCGTGGAGCAGTGGGACGCAGCCAACCGGATCAAGGCCCAGGGGGAGGCTGTCCGCAGTCTGTGGACCCAGGTTCCGAACAGCTACAACAGCGGGATCGGAAAATTCACCTACTCGACCTACGAATTCAAGAACACGTACCAGGCCTCGCTGCAAAAATCGCTCAATGCCGCCACGGCCACCGAGGCGGGGACCATCATCGATTACATCCGGGGCAACATGACCACCCGGGGCATCGCCAATCCCACCGATCAGTACTTCCTGGCCGACATCTTCCACTCCGACATCATCTA
>CAZTNO010000172.1:0-6610 GCA_964614865.1 uncultured Clostridia bacterium | reverse complement strand
GCTCGACGCTCGCCTGGACGCTCAGGTCGATATCCAGAGTCTGCCGCTGCCCCGAGTAGAGCCCGCGAATGTCGACAACCAGGTTGCCCTGATCGAGTTCGAGGTGCTGGGCGAACGCCACCTCTACCTTTTGTGGCTCGAAGCGGTCGCTGGCCCGTTCGGGAGCAGGGGCGGAGGGTTTGTCGTACAAGCGCACCCCCGAACCGTTTCCGGGGAGGAGAACCGGAGCATTGCCGATCAGACCGGGCGGGTGGATCATGGCGACCGGTATATCGGTCGCTTTGAGTTTTTTTGAACCCTGTGATAGAGTCGAAAAATGAGCGCCTTCACCATTGGACTGCTGTCCTTTTTCCTGATCATGCCCGCGTGGGCCAGCGAAGATCCGCAGGCCTGCTTCACCGTGATCGCCGGCACCAAGGCCACGAACGACGGCTCGGTGATGGTGGCCCACAACGAGGACGATGGCGGAGTGTTTCAGGTGAACGTCTTCAAGGTGCCGGCAAGCGCCCGCCGCACCGGCGATTCGGGCCTGCCCGTCATTGCGGGCGATTCTTTGCGCAGCCGGAATCCCCACGGCTTCCTGTGGCTGGAGGTGCCGGGCCAGGAGTTCGCCGACGCCTACATCGGTGAAAACGGACTGATCGTGACCTCCAATGCCTGCCGCTCCCGGGAAGACCGCAGCGACCTCAGCGGCAGCGGCATCGGCTACCTGCTCGGGCGACTGGTGATCGAGCGGGCGGGGACGGCCCGCGAGGCGGTCAAGCTGGCCGGCTCGCTGATCGAACAATACGGGTACTCTTCTTCGGGGCGCAACTACGTGTTTGCCGATGCCCAGGAGGGGTGGTTCTTCCATGCGGTGCGGGGGCGCCACTGGGTCGCCCAGCGGATCCCCGATAACGAGGTGGCCCTGATCGCCAACTACTACCGGATCGGCGCCATCGACTTGCGCGACCCCCAGCGGTTCCTGGCTTCGCCCGAGCTGGTGGAGTACGCGATCAAGCGAGGCTGGTACCACCCCGAGCGGGACGGCGAATTCCACTTCGCCAAAACCTATTCCGACCCCGACACCCTGATTGCCGCCGGCAACACCGAGCGCCAGTGGCGGGGGACCGTCTTGCTGGGCAACAAGTCGTTGAAACTGGGCGAGCCGTTGCCCTTTTCGTTCGAACCCCGTCACAAGTTGAAACCCGCCGACCTGTTCCGCCTGCTGCGCGACCACTACGAGGATACCGGGCTCGACCTCACCGACGGTTACCGCAAGGGGACTCCGCACGCCACCCCCCATCGCACGATCTGCACCCGCACCACCCAGTACGCCTTCGTCGCCCAACTGCGATCCTCCCTCCCTGCCGACATCGGCCCGCTGTTCTGGCTGGCCTTTCGCCACCCCTGCCTGCACGCCTTCACCCCCTGGTACCCGGCCATCGACGATGTGCCGCGGGGATTTGGTGCCGGCGACAGCGAAAGCGCCCTTTCCGGCCACCTGAAACCGGCGGGAACGGTTCCCCCTTTTGCGGGCGGATCGCTCGCGTTTGCCGTGTTCGATCGCATCAGCGAGGTGGTCGATGCCCGCTACGCCGAACTCAACCGGGCCACCGCCAAGGTGTGGCGAAACCTGGAAAGCTTTGCCCTCAAGGAGCTTTCCCGCAAAGAAAAAGAATTCGTCTACCTGCTCGGGATCGACCGCAGCGTGGGCCGCCACCTGGTCTCCCACCATGTGCATGGGCTGGCCTACCACAACTGGATTCTGGCTCGCGACCTGCTGAACGAACTGGAGGGGCGCCCCGCCCTCCGGACCCCCTGACGCCCTGCCCCCTCAGGCCAGGGTGTGCCGATCCGCCTCATAAAACCTTGAAAAAACCGCCTTGACAAGGGGGACGATGCTGGATACAATTTTCTTCCCGAAGGCGGCTGCGGCTGACGGCAAGACGGCCTGACCAAGGAGAAGAACCACCGACATGATCACCATCGACCACCTTACCAAGTATTACGGCGATCACTGCGCTGTGGACCGGGTCCACTTCGAGATCCACTCCGGCGAAGTTCTCGGTCTGCTGGGCCCCAACGGCGCGGGCAAGACCACCACCATGCGCATCCTGACCGGATACCTGGCCCCCAGCGGCGGGGACATCCGGGTGAAAGGCATATCGGTGCGGGAGAGCCCCTTTGCCGTGAAACAGTTGATCGGCTACCTGCCCGAGAGCGCCCCCCTGCCTCCCGACATGCTGGTATTCGATTACCTGACCTATGTCGCCGGCATTCGCGGGTTAAACCGAACGGAGGCGAACCGGAGACTGGATGAACTGGCCGCCACCTGTTCGATCGGCGAGGTGATGCACCAGCCGATCGGCGAGCTCTCGAAAGGCTATCGACAACGGGTGGGGCTGGCCCAGGCCATGATGGGCGACTCGGAAATCCTGGTTCTCGACGAGCCCACCTCGGGCCTCGACCCCAACCAGATCACCGAGATCCGCGACATCATCCGGCAGATCGGGAAAGAGAAGACGGTGATCCTCTCCACCCACATCCTCAGCGAAGCCGAGGCCACCTGCGACCGGGTGGTGATCATCCACCACGGCCGGATCGCCGCCGACGGGCCGATCGAAACCCTGCGCCAGACCCTGGGTCGCGAAGAGACCCTGTTCCTCACCCTGGCCGAGGCAGCCGCGGAACCGGCCAAGGCCCTCCTCTCGACGGTGAGCGGCATCACCTCGGTGACGACCGAACCCGACGGATCGGGGGTTCTTGCGGTACGCCTGACCTGTGCCCCGGGTACCGATCCGCGGGCTTCGGTCTACAGCGCGATCAAGTCGACCCACTGGCCGCTGCTGGAGTTCCGCCGCGAAGTCCAGTCGCTGGAGTCGATCTTCCGCGAACTCACCAAGGAGAGCTGAGATGGGCAATCTCTGGAAAATCGCCAAAAAAGAGTTTCGTGGCTACTTTCACTCGCCGATCGCCTACATCGTGATCGCCGTCTTCCTGCTGGTCACCGGCTGGTTCTTCTTCTCCACCTTCTTCCTCTACAACCAGGCCAGCCTGCGGGGCTACTTCCAACTCCTGCCGCTGACCCTGTCGTTCGTCATCCCGGCGGTCACCATGCGCCTGTTCGCCGAAGAGTACCACCTGGGGTCGTACGAGATCCTGATGACCTTCCCGGTGACCCCCTGGGAGGTCCTGCTGGGAAAATTCGTGGCCGCCACCCTCTTTTGTCTGGCCATGATCGCCCCCACCCTGACCTATGCCGCCACCGTCGCCTTTCTCGGCCGGCTCGACCTGGGCCCGGTGATCGGCGGCTTTTTGGGAGCGGTGTTTTTGGCCGCCCTGTTTTCGGCGATCGGCACCCTCTCCTCTTCGCTCACCCGCAACCAGATCATCGCCTTCATCGTCGGCATGGCCCTGTGTTTCTTTCTCACCCTGGTCGACAAGCTGCTCTTCTTTCTGCCCGAGAAGGCACTCCCCCTGGCCCAGTCCCTGGGGGCCGACCACCACTTCCAGAATGCCGCCAAAGGGGTGATCGACTCGCGCGACCTGCTCTACTTCGTCTCGCTCACCTTTCTCGCCCTTGCAGCCACCCGGCTGGTGATGGAGGAAAAGAAATGAAACGCCCCATCCTGCTGCCCCGTCTTGGCAAGGGTCTGGTATACCTCCTGCTGGTCGTGCTCCTCAACATCGCCGGCACCACCCTCTTCTTCCGTCTCGACCTGACCGGCGACCGGATGTTCTCGCTCTCGCCCGTTTCCCGCCGGGTGGTTGCCACCCTGGCCGAACCGTTGACGGTCCACGTGTTCTTCACCCAGAACCTGCCCGCGCCGCATAATGGCACCGAACGCTACCTGCGCGACCTGCTTTCCGAATACGCCGCCGCCGGCAACCGCCACTTCAACTACCGCTTCCACGACGTGTCGGCGGTGGAGGGCGAGGAGGGCAAAACTCCCGATGCCACCCAGGATCAGGCAAGCGCCTACGGAATCTATCCGGTCCAGGTGCAAAAGATCGAGCGCGATGAGGTCAAGTTCATGCGCGCCTACATGGGGCTGGCCCTGGTCCACGGCAACCTGACCGAGCAGATCCCGGCCATCACCACCACCGACGGGCTCGAGTACCAGATCACCACCGCCATCCAGAAGTTGAACGACAAGATCAGCGCCCTGGTCCGCTTGCCCGGGAAAATCCAGGCCCGCCTCTATCTCTCCTCGTCGCTGGACGCGGTGGCCCCTTACCTGAACCTGACCGGCCTGGCCGAGCTTCCCGTCCGCATCGGAGCCACGGTGGACAAGCTGGCCAAGAAGAACTACGGCAAACTCGAATTCGCCTCGTTCGATCCCAGCCGGGATCCCCAGGCGATGACCGAACAGGCCAGCCACCCCGACCTCTTCCGCTTGCAGTGGGACAGACAACCCCTGCCCGGCGGCGGCGAAATTGCCGCCGGCACGGGGGTGGCGGGCATCGTCCTGCGCAGCGGCGACCGCTCGGTGGCCATCCCCCTGATCCAGGTGAGCCGGATCCCGCTGCTCGGCACCCAGTACCAGATCGAACCCCCCGAGCGGATCGAAAAAGCGCTCGACGGCGGCATCGAAAACCTGATCGGCCTGCATCAGACCCTCGGTGTACTCGAAGGGCACGGCGCTCCGGTTCTGGCCGGGCAAAGCCAGAGCGGCGAATCGCTGGCCAACCTGAACGCCCTGTTGTCGAAAACCTATTCGGTCCGCCCGGTCCGCACGGGCGACGGCGGGATCGAGGGGGATATCGGCTGCCTGATCGTCGCCGGCCCCAAAGAAGGGTTCAACGATTACGAACTCTTCACCATCGACCAGTACCTGATGCGGGGAAAATCGGTGGCCTTCTTTCTGGATCCGTTCCGGGAGATTCGACCCCAGGGGGGGGAAAACCAGTTTTTCGGCCAGAACCAGGGCCCTATTTACCTCCCCTTGCAGACCGGCCTGGAAAAGCTCCTCGGCAACGTGGGGCTCTCCCTTCGCCCGGCCTACGTCCTCGACGAGAGTTGCTACAAGCAGAGACTGGACGAGCAATTCGGCGGCGGCGAGCAGGAGATCTACTGGGCGCCGCTGCTGAAAGCCCCCGGCATCGCTTCCGTCCCCTTCCTGAAGAACATCGAGCAACTGATCATGGTCAAGGCGGCCCCGCTGGCCCTCGACAACCGGCGGGCCGGCGAACTGGGGCTGGAAGGCACCCCCTTGCTCTCCACTTCGCCCAAATCGTGGGAGATGAGCGGACAGATCAACCTGAGCCCCTTTGCGATCCGCAAGCCCGAGAACGGTCAGGGGCAGCAGAGCTTCCCGCTGGCCTATCTGCTGCGGGGGAGATTTCCCAGTTTCTTTGCCGGCAAACCGCTCCCCGAAAAGCCGGCCGCCACCAACCCGGGCGATGCCAGCCTGCCCCCGGGAGTTCCCGGGCAAGCGTTGCCGGCTCCTCCGGCAGCCAAAACCCCGCTTCCGGCAAACCCTGGTTTCGATCCGGCCAAAGTGCAAGCCGCAACGGGCTCCATGACCCGCGGTCAGCCGGGCAAGATCGTACTGGTAGGCACCTCGGAGATCCTGCAAAACAACGTGATCGACCCCGATGGCCGCTCGGCCAATGCCCTCTTCCTGCTGAACCTGATCGATCACCTGAACGGCCGTGACGACGTCGCCGCCATGCGCAGCAAGCAGCAGCGGTTGAGCCTGCTCCGGGAAACCTCGGCTGCCCGGCGAACGACCATCAAGGCCCTGAACATCGCCGGCCTCCCCCTGCTGACCGCCCTTTTCGGGGTTTTGGTGTTCGCCCGGCGCAAGGTGCGCCAGCGGCAGATCATGGCCCGCTTCAAACAATCGCGGGAGGTGTGACATGGCCCGCAAGCGGCTCAAAACCGAGTGGCTTCTGCTTTGCGGGATCATCGCCGTGCTGGCGGCCTACCTGCTGTTCCGTTCCAGCGGACAACTCTCCTACCGGCTGCCGGAAACGCCGGCACTGGACCGGAGTGGGGTGAGCGCCATCGAGTGGAGTCGGACACCGGCAGCGACCGTCAAACTGGAAAAGAGGGAGAACCGCTGGGTTTTGCCTCCGCAGGGCTATCCCGCCGACGAAAACAAGGTCCACGCCATCCTCGAGGCGCTGAGCCAGTTGACCTTGACCGACCTGGTGTCGGAGTCGGGGACCTACCCCCCTTTCGGCCTCGACCCCGCCGAGCGCATCTCGGTTCGCGCCCGGGCCGGCGACCGCCTGGTGCGGGAGCTCCAGATCGGCCACGCAGCCCCGACCTACCGCCACACCTACGTCATGCTACCGGGTGACGACCGGGTCTACCAGGCCGCCGGCCACTTCCGGCCCGATTTCGAGCTCGCCGGCGAATCGCTGCAGGATCGCCATGTTTTTTCGGTGTCGCGCACCGACCCGGGCGAGGTCGAAATCGTTCGGGGCAACGAACGAATCCTGTGGCGCAAGGCAGCGCCCAAGGGGCCTCTTTCCTCCCCCCCCCCGCCGGGCAAAACAGCAGGTCCGACTCCGGACCCGGTCGAAACCAAAGCCACGTGGCTGCTCTCCGATGGGACGGCGGTAGACCCGACCACAATCGACTCCCTGTGGAACGCTGTTTCGGATCTCTTCTGCGAAC
>CAZTNO010000171.1:0-6635 GCA_964614865.1 uncultured Clostridia bacterium | reverse complement strand
AAAGAGAAAAACCTGCTCGCCCACCTGCTCAACCTCTCGTTTTTCTTCTCTTCGCTCCTCCCTCCCCTGAAGATCATCTCCTCCCTGTTCGACTACTTCGCAAAGTTCATCGAAGAGTACACCCTGGAATTCCTCTACCGGGAGCCCGGGCAAACCCAGTTCCGCCTGCTCTCCCCTTCCGCTCCCGACCACCCGGCGGTGATCGATCCCGGCGACTATCCCAGCCTGAAAAAAGTCACCCTCACCGGCGAGATGGTGCTCATGCCGGCGGAAGAGGTCCAGCGATTGGGCGGCGACCCCGCCATCCCCTGCCTGGCCTTCCCGGTCACCTTCCACCACGCCCTGTTCGGCTTCGTGCTGCTGAAGACCCGGTCGGGCCACCGCTTCAGCGACATCGAGATCTCCTACATCCGCATCCTGGCCAACGTCATCGCCAACTCGTTCCAGAACTACTTCAGTTTCGAAGACCTCAAAAGGGAAACGGCCAAGAAAGAACTGCTGACCCGCGAGTTGTCCCACTCCGACGAAGAACTCTCCAGGAGCCGGGAACTCCTGATCGGCTTCCAGAAAAACGAGGTGGCAGGCGAAATCCTGCCGGTGGTGTTCCACAAGCTGAAAAACAAGCTGACCCCCATCCTCGGCTACACCCAGATCCTGCTCGCCCGCACCTCCGACGAAGCGGTGCGGCGCCGTTTGAGCGAAATCGAACGCAACGCCGGAGAGTTGACCGAGCTGCTCAATGTGCTGCGGGAGTACTTCCGGGTGGAACGCAAACCCAAATTCCGCTTTCCTCTCAACGCGATCGTGGCCCAGGTGCGGCAGCGACTCGAAGACGAACTGCGCCAGGAGGGGATCCAGCTTTCGCTGGACGCCGACCCGGCCATTCCCGACGACCTCCTCAACCCGGGCCAGATCGAAGCCCTGCTGCTGAACCTGATCGACAACGCCCGCCACGCCCTGAGTGCCAAAAGGGGAGGGGACAAGGCCATCACCATCACCACCCGCCACGAAGGGGACCATTGCCGGCTGGTGATCCGCGACAACGGGATCGGCATTTCCGAAGACGAACAGAACAAGATCTGGAACCCTTTCTTTCACAAATTCGAGAACCGCGCCGGGCTCGGGCTGGCCATCTGCGAACAGATCATCGCCCACCACAACGGAGAGTACTCGGTGCACTCCAAGGTGGGTGAGTACACCGAGGTCGATATCACCCTCCACTACCAGGGGGGAACTGCTGCCGACGACATCCTCCTCCCCCCCGTCGTCCCCCAGGAGTTGCGCGCCCACGTCCTGATCGTCGACGACGAAGAGTACCTGCTCGACCTGATGCGGGACATCCTGCTCACCGCCGGCAACATCTCGGCGACCACCCTGACCGGTTTTGCCGAAGCGCTGGAGACGATCGAGCGCATGGCCTTCGATCTGGTGATCTGTGACTTCCCCCCGCCGGGGGTCGATGAACGGGAAGCCATCGCCAAGCTGTTGGACCTGATCCCTTCCGACCGGCTGCTCATCACCCTTTCCGAGCCCTATTCCGAATCGGCGGTGGCAATGCTGCAGGAAAAAGGGCTGACTTTCTTCAAGAAACCCTTCGAACTGATGAAACTGAAACGAAAAGCGCTGGAAAGACTGCATTAAGGAGGCTATATATGGCCAGTAAATACGTTTATTTCTTTTCCAAAGAGCGGACCGAGGGCACCAAAGACATGAAAGAGCTCCTCGGCGGCAAGGGAGCGGGCCTGGCCGAGATGTCGAGCATCGGTCTTCCGGTTCCCGCCGGCTTCACCATCACCACCGAAGTATGCGATTTGTTCTACAAGAACAACCGGAAATACCCCGCCGGAGTCAAGGAAGAGGTCGCCGCCAAGATGGCCGATCTCGAGGCCGTGGTGGGCAAGAAATTCGGCGATAGCCAAGACCCCCTGCTGGTGTCGGTTCGTTCGGGTGCCCCGGTGTCGATGCCGGGCATGATGGAGACCATCCTCAACCTGGGCCTCAACGACCGTTCGGTGGAAGGGCTCGCTGCCAAGACCGGAAACCGCAGGTTCGCCCTCGACGCCTACCGTCGGTTCATCATGATGTTCGGATCGACCGCCATGGGCATCGAGCGCGAAACGTTCGACCACGCCTTCCACCAGGTGAAGGAGGCGCTGACCCGCAAGCGGATGGCCATTGCTGCCGGGCAGAAGGTGAACGACACCGACGTCAACGACGACGAGCTGGCCCAGCTGGTGGTCGAGTTCAAGAAGATTTACCGGGAAAAGATCGGTTCCGATTTTCCCCAGGACCCGTTGGTGCAGTTGTGGGGCGCCGGGACGTGGATGGCCGATCAAGCTGTCACCTACCGCCGGGTGGAAAATCTCAAGGGGATCATCGGCACCGCGGTGAACGTGCAGCAGATGGTGTTCGGCAACATGGGGGCCAAGAGCGGCACCGGCGTCTGCTTCACCCGGGATCCCAACTCGGGCGAAAACACCTTCTACGGAGACTACCTGATCAACGCCCAGGGCGAGGACGTGGTGGCCGGCATCCGCACCCCGCTCAAGCTGGGCGAATTCGAGAAGATCGACCCCGCCTCCTACAAGCAGCTGGTCGACGTGCGCGCCAAGCTGGAAAAGCACTACAAGGACATGCAGGACCTGGAGTTCACCGTCGAGGAGGGCCGGCTCTACATGCTGCAGTGCCGCACCGGCAAGCGCCTGCCCAGCGCCTCGTTCAAGATGGCCGTCGACATGGTCCACGAAGGGTTGCTGAGCAAGGAAGAGGCCGTGCTGCGGATCAAGGACAAGGACATCGTCGGCATCTTCTACCCGGTGATCGATCCGGCCCAGAAAGACGAGATGAAGAAAAACTACCTGGTGACGGGTATCGACGCCGTGCCGGGCGCCGCCAGCGGACGGGTGGTGTTCAGCGCCAAGGACGCCGAGGCGGCTGCCGCCAAAAACGAAAGCGTGATCCTGGTGCGCAAAGAGACCAGCCCCGAAGACGTCGGGGGGATGCACGCCGCCCAGGGGATCCTCACCGCCACCGGCGGCAAGACCTCCCACGCCGCCGTGGTGGCCCGTGGCTGGGGCAAGTGCTGCATTGTCGGCTGCGAGAAGATCGACATCGACTACGCCAAGAAATCGTTCTCGGTGGCCGGCAAGACGGTGCGCAAAGGCGACGAGATCACCCTCAACGGCACCACCGGCGAAGTCTTCCAGACCTCGCTCCGGTTGATCAAGCCCGAGTTGCCCGAGGCCTTCAAAACCCTGATGGTCTGGGTGGACGAGATCCGCGAGATGAAGGTGCGGACCAACGCCGATACCCCCTACGATGCCCGCAAGGCCATCGAGCTCGGCGCCGAGGGGATCGGTCTGTGCCGGACCGAGCACATGTTCTTCGACACCGAAGAGCGCCGCCTGGCCATCCAGGAAATGATCGTGGCCGATGAGATCCAGGACCGCGTCGCCGCCCTGGACAAGCTCCTCCCCTTCCAGCGTGCCGACTTCAAGGGGATCTTCGAGGCCATGAACGGGTTCCCCGTCACCATCCGCCTGATCGATCCCCCGCTGCACGAATTCGTCCCCCACACCGAGGACAAGCAGCGGCAACTGGCAAGCAAGATCGGCATCGCCTACGAGAAGGTTCACCACCGGGTGGAGCAGCTGCACGAGGCCAACCCGATGCTCGGCCATCGCGGCTGCCGTTTGACCATCACCTACCCCGAGATCCTGGACATGCAGGTGCGGGCCATCATCGAAGCCGCCTGCGAGTGCGTCGCCGAAGGGATCCGCGTCTTTCCCGAGATCATGATCCCGCTGACCATCGATCGCAAGGAGCTCAAGATCCTGGAGACCCGCACCCGCAAGGTGGCCGACGCCATCATCGCTGAACGCAAGGTGTCGCTCCCCTACCTGGTCGGCACGATGATCGAGGTGCCCCGCGCGGCGCTATTGGCCGATCAGATCGCCGAAGTGGCCGAGTTCTTCTCGTTCGGCACCAACGACCTCACCCAGATGACCCTGGGCATCTCGCGGGACGACGCCGGCAAGTTCCTCCCCGACTACGTCGACGAGAAGAAGGCGGGAGTCTTTGCCGACGACCCGTTCCAGTCGCTCGATCAGGCGGGAGTGGGGCTGCTGGTGAAAATGGCCATCGAAAAGGGCCGTTCCAGCCGGAGCAAACTCAAGATCGGTATCTGCGGAGAGCACGGCGGAGATCCCAAGTCGGTGGAATTCTGCTATCTGGCCGGGATGGATTACGTTTCCTGTTCCCCGTTCCGGGTACCGATCGCCCGCCTTTCGGCGGCCCAGATCAAACTGAAAAAGGCTGCCGGCAAGGCATGAAGCGGCTCCAATCGCTTACCATTGGTCCTAAAACCCTCCGGAGGGCAACCTCCGGAGGGCGCTTTTCACCGAGGCAGACATGGCCACACTGATCTTGAGGGACGTACGCAAGGCGTTCCGGTCCGATTTCCTGATCCGTCCCGTCCCGGTGCTGAAAGGGATCACCCTGACCGTGGACCGGGGTGAAATCTACGGATTCCTGGGGGTCAACGGGGCGGGCAAGACCACCACCATCAAGTGCATTTTGGGCCTCCTCGATCCCGATCACGGCACGATCGAGATGGACGGCCGGGTGCTCGATCGCCGGGCCCGGAGTCGGATCGGCTTCCTCCCCGAAAACCCCTACTTCTATGACTACCTCTCCGCCGGAGAGTACCTCGACCTGGTCGGAGCCCTATTTTCCCTGTCCGCTGGGGAGACCCGCAGCCGCGCGCGCGACCTGCTGGCCAAGGTGGGGCTGCCTGCGGTCGGCACCCTCCGTCTCAAGAAATTCTCGAAAGGGATGATCCAACGACTGGGGCTTGCTGCCGCCCTGCTGGGAGACCCCGAATTGCTGATCCTGGACGAGCCATTTTCCGGCCTCGACCCGATCGGTCGCAAAGAGATCCGCGACCTTCTGCTGGACTGCCGGGATCGGGGCAAGACCGTATTCTTCTCGTCGCACATCCTGCAGGACATGGAACTGATGGTGGACCGGGTCGGCATCATCCATCAGGGGACGACCACCCGGGAAGGCAAACTGGTCGATCTGATCGCAAACAGCATCCAATCCATCCAGGTGGTGTTCGGCGGCCTTTCGCCCGAATCCCGGGAGCGGATCGCCCCGCAGGCCCGGCAGCGCGAAGATGCCTGGGAGCTCACCGTGACCGATGAAAACGAATTGAACCCCCTGCTAAAGGAAATCCTCGCTGCCCAAGGACGGATCCACTCGATCGCCCCAATGAAAAAAACGCTGGAGGAGATTTTCCTGGGAGAGGTCAAAGCGCCATGAAACGAATCTTCGCCATCGCCCGCAACACGTTTCGCGAATCGGTCCGCAACCGCATCTTCTACCTGTTGATCGGGTTCGGACTCTTCTTTGCCCTCAGCTCCCGTTTCATCAGCCTGGTCACCGTGGGGGATCAGGTCCGGGTGCTCAAAGACGTAGGGCTGGGCGCCATCCACTTCTTCTCGATCCTGATCGTGATCTTCACCGGGATCAACCTGATCTACCAGGAGATCGAACGGCGCACCCTGTTCAACCTCCTGTCCAAGCCCGTGTCGCGCGGCGAATTCATCTTGGGAAAATTCTTCGGTTTGGCCCTGACCGCCGGGGTCTCGCTGGGAGCCATGGCCGGAGCCTTCTCCCTCTTCCTGCTGATCATGACCGGTCAGGTGGAGATCCCCCTGCTGGTCAGTTTAGTGTTGCTGTACGAAGAGTTGCTGATCATCACCGCCCTCGCCCTCCTCTTCTCGTCGTTCACCACCTCGATCCTGGCCTTCCTGTTCACCGTTTCGCTGACCCTGATCGGCCGCATCCTCTGGACCTACAACGAATTCCAGTCCCTGCTGCACTCTGCCTGGCTGCGCGGACTCAGCCGGGGGCTGTACCTGTTGCTGCCCAACCTCGACAAGTTCAACATCCAGGATGCCGTCATCGTTTCCGCCCCCCTCTCTCCGGTGACCGTGGCGCTGGCCATGGCCTACGGAGCCGTCTACATCGTCGCCCTGCTGGCCCTGACCCTGTTCCTCTTCCAGCGCCGGCAATTCTGAATGGCCAGCCGACCTGTCTCCCGTTTCTGGCTGCTGCTGCTGGCCTTCTCCACCCTGGGCGGGGCCGCCTTCCTGCAGACCCGCTACGATCGGCGGATCGACTACTTTCAGGCCCGCGACGTGTTCATCTCCCTGCCCTCGGGCAAGACCCTCAAGGTGCTGAGCTTCGGCTTTCCCCACCTGACCGCCGACCTGCTCTACGTCTGGGCGATCCAGTTCTACGCCACCTCCCAGTACCAAAACCGCTACGACTTCCTGGAGCCCATCTTCCAGCGCATCACCGACCTCTCGCCGCGCTCCCCCGAGGTTTACCTGCTGGGGGCCACCAGCATGGCCTACGAGGCCCACGATGGACCGATGGCCATCCGGCTTCTGGACAAGGGCAAGATCCACCTGCCCGGCGAATGGCGCCTCGACCACGATGCCGGGTTCTACGCCTACCACATCCTGAAAGACTTTTCCCTGGCCGAGAAGTACTACCGCCGGGGATCCAAGATCCCCGACGCCCCCGCCTTCATGGGGAGGCTGGCCGAGGCGATGAAGTCGCGCACC
>CAZTNO010000170.1:0-6691 GCA_964614865.1 uncultured Clostridia bacterium | reverse complement strand
TCCCTCCCAGCAAGGCGGCAGCCGATCCGCTGGCGAAATCGTCGACACTCCGGCCAGCCGGGGTATCGAGGGCCAGGTGGACATGTGGGTCGATGGCCCCGGGGATCACCCACAAACCGGTGGCGTCGATCGCCCCCCCCCCTTTCGGAACGGGCAACGGATCGGGGGAAACGGCGACCACGCGCTCTCCCCCGATCAAAAGGTCGCCGACGAAGTCGCTTTTAGCGGTGACGATCCGGCCGCCCCGGATCAGCAGATCGGACATGGAACTCAGCTTTCGGGCAGCAGCCCGGTACGCCGGTTGAATTCCCCGATCAGCTCGTCCCAACGGCTGGCCTGGGCGGCGATCGCGTCCCAGAAATCGCGGTCGTACCAGAGCCGGTTCAGGTCGGCGATCTCTTTGCCCTGCTGCTCGACCCAGGTGTAGTACTTCAGGTTGTGGATCGCCTTGCGCCCCTCGTAGGTGAGCTCGCGGAAGGCCATGGGCCCGGTGCGGAACAGGCAGCGCTCGAAGTCGCGGGCGGCGTGCTTTTCCTCGTAGGGGCCGCTTGCGGCATTCATCTCGACCAGCCGCGAACCGTACATGGCGGCCGAGTCGGTGGCGATGGTGACCAGGGTGTCCCGCTCGTCCATTTCGAAGTGGCGCGCGGTCCAGGCGGCAGCGATCAGGTTGGCCGCCCCGGAGATGCCGATTTCGGGCAAGCGGGCGATCAGCAATTCGGGCACTCCCGATCGGGCCAGCAGCCGTTTCCCCTCCGGCTCGTTGAACAAGCGGAACAGCCGCAGCGAATCCTCGTCGTCGACCGCGGCCACGGCATCGGTGTTGCGGGCGTTGTGCACCCAGGGCACGTGCTTGTCGCCGATCCCCTCGATGCGGTGGGCGCCGAAGCCGTTCTGGTACAGGGTGGGGCACTGCAGGGCCTCGGCGGCGACGATCTTCATGGCGGGGTGGTTCTTCTTGAGGAAGTCCCCGGCAGCGATGGTCCCAGCCGAGCCGGTGGCCGAGATGAAGGCGGCGAGCCGGTCCTGCTTGCCCGCGCCGTGAGCGAACGCCTCCTCGATGGCGGGGCCGGTGACCTGGTAGTGCCAGACCGGGTTGCCGAACTCGTCGAACTGGTTGAAGATCACGCATTCGGGGCGGTTCTTGCGGATATCGTGGCACTTGTCGTAGATTTCCTTGACGTTCGACTCGCAGCCCGGGGTGGCGATCACCTCGGCGCCGATCTCGGCTAGCCACTCGAAGCGTTCCTTACTCATCTGCTCGGGCAGGATGGCCACCGCGGTGCAACCCATCAGGAAGGAGTCGAATGCCCCGCCCCGGCAGTAATTCCCGGTGGAGGGCCAGACCGCGCGGTGATAGGTCGGGTCGAACTGGCCGGTGACGATTTGCGGGACCAGGCAGCCGTAGGCGGCTCCCACCTTGTGGGCCCCGGTGGGGAACCACTTGCCCAGCAGCATCACGATGCGGGCGGGCACCCCCGACAGCGACGGCGGAATCTCGATGGCATTCACCGGGCCGTAGCCCCCCCCGGTCTCGCGGGCCTCGTTTTTCCAGGTGATGCGGAACAGATTCTCGGGTTTGCGCTCCCACAACCCGATAGCGGCCAGTTTTTCCCGGACCTGAGCGGGCGTTTTCTGCGGGTCGCGCATCTGGGCGAAGGTGGGCAGCACGATGCCGCGCTGGCGGAAGTGGGCGATGGTCCGTTCCAGGACCTTTTCATCGACAACGTGATCGAAGGTGGGGATCATTGGGTTTATTTCTCCTTGCCGGGCTTGCCATCCATCGCCTGCCAAAGGCGCCGGGCCTGGTGGCGGGCATGGGCCATGACCTCGGCTTCGTCCAGGGTCAGCACGCGTCCCTGGTGGTAGACCAGTTTGCCCCGGGCCACCACCGCCTCGACCGGAGCCAGCGGGAGCCCGAAAACGCAATGGGCCGCGGCGGTATCCGGGGTCAGCGGGGTAGGGGGATCGTAGCGCAAGGCGACCAGATCGGCGGCGGTCTCGGGCAGCCACTTTGCGGCGGCCAGATAGCGGTGGACCGCCTGCAGCCGGTCCCAGGCATTTCTCGGGGCGAGGGGCGTCCCTCCCTGGGAGAGAAAGTAGGCGACCTGCATGGCCCGCCGCATGTCGGCATGGAGGCCGTCGGTGCCGAGCATGATCCGCTCGGACAGCCCCGCTGAGGAAAACCTCCCCACGGCGTTGTTGGCGTTGCTTTCGGCGTTCTCGGCGATCCACACCGGGGCCTGGCCGAGCAGGCGGCGTTCCGCTTCATCGATGTGCACGCAGTGGGCCAGCAGGGTGCGAGGCGACAGCAGGGCGTCGTGGCGGGCCAGCCGCTCGACCACCCGGCAGCCGTAGGTCGCCAGGCAGGGAGTTTGGTCCTCGACCGCCTCGGCGACGTGCCTGTGCAGCCCCGTGCCGGGGCGCCGCGCCAGCGCGACCGCCCGGTCGAGCAGGGGGTCGCCGACGGTGAACGAGGCATGCAAACCCACCAGGCCGGGACGGCCCGCGGCCAGGTAGGCCTCGGTCTCCTCGAAGCCCTCCTCCAGCGCGGCCTCGCCGTCGCGGTCGGACAACTCCAGGCAAAGGAGGTGGGAGAGGCCCGCCTGGTCGAGGGCGCCGGCAATCGCCGCCAGCGAGCCGCGGGCGGCGCGGGGGGAACTGTGGTGGTCGATCACCACCGTGGTGCCGGCGCGCAGGCAGGCGATGGCCGCGGCCTGTGCCGAAACCCGGACCATGTCGGGGTCGAGTGCCCGGTCCAGAGGCCACCAGACCTTGCCCAGCATGTCGGGAAAGTCCTGCGGCGGGGCGGAGGGGCCGGGCATACCGCAGGCCAGCGCCGAGTAGATGTGGTGGTGGCCGCAGGCGAACGCCCGGGTGACCAGCAGCCCCCGGCCGTTGATCACCGTTCCGCCCGGCGGCAAGGGGACGGGAATCTCGGCGGGGAACGAGATGCGGGGCTGCGGCCCCGCTTCCACCTGGACGTGGCCGCTATACACCGCCAGGGTGTCCGCGTCGAGAAAGGTAGTGTCCTGGAAGAGCATCATGGCTTGTTTTTCCGGTCGAGCGGCAATCGGGTTGGTCGACCCCCGCCGAGCAGGGCGCGGGCATTGGCCACTGCGGCGGCGGTGGGCACCAGCCCGATCTCGCCGACCCCTTTAGCTCCGAACGGCCCGACCGGGTCGGCGACCTCGATGCCGATGACCTCGATCTCGGGGGTGCGGTCCATGGGAAGCAAGCCCAGGTCGCCTATCCGGTAGGAGCGGGGAACGCCCCCCTCCAGTTCCAGTTCCTCGGTCAGCGCGTAGCCCAGCCCCATGTGCACCGATCCCTGGATCTGCCCCCGGAACTGGGTGGGATTGAGGATCCGGCCGGCATCGTGGGCGGCAATGACCTTGATCACCTGCCCGTCTTCATCCAGCACCACCAGCTGGGCGGCATAGCTGTACGAGTAGTGGGTGACCGGGCGGTCGGTCGGCGCTCCGGGGGCGGTGGTCCAGTCGCACTGCCAGAGCCCCCGGTAGGTTTTGCCGACGAGCGCTGACAGCGGTTTTTCCGCCAGGTCGTGGCCTAACTCCCGGCAGGCGTTCCGCAGCGAGTTGGCCAACAGGGTGGTGCCCCGGGAAGCGGTGGTCATGCCGCAACGGGCCTCGCGATCGGTATCGACCACCACCTCGAAGCGCACCCGGTCGGGGTCGAGCCCGGTCTCCTCCACCACCGCCTGGATGGCCACGGTAAGCAAGCCCTGGCCCATTTCGGTCCAGCCGTGGTGGATGACCAGATGGTCGCCGGCGACCACCTCGATCAAGGTGCGACTCTCGTCGGTCACCCCGTTGCCGATCCCGGTGTTCTTGATGCCGCAGGCCAAACCGGCCCTGGAGTGCTGCTGGTAGTAGGGTTTCAGTGCCTCCAGGCAGGCCTGGACGCCCACGCCTGCGCCGAGCACCTGGCCGCTGGCGGTCATCGAGCCTTCGGTCAGGGCGTTGTCGTGGCGGAACTGCCAGCGGTCGAAGCCCCCCTGATCGCACAGCAGGTCGAGGCAGCTCTCGATGGCGAAGGTCGCCTGGTGGACCCCGAAGCCCCGCATGGCGCCGCAGGGCAGGTTGTGGGTGTACAGGGTGCGGGCCTCGATGTCGACCGCCGGCAGGTAGTAGGCCCCGGTGGCGTGGCCGGCGGTACGCTCGATCACCTTGCCCCCCACCGAGGCGTAGGCGCCGGTATCACCGATGATGCGGGCGAACAGGGCGGTCAGTTTGCCCTGCCGGTCGCAGCCCACCTCGTACTCCAGGGTGACCGGGTGGCGCTTGGGGTGCATGCGGATCGACTCGGGGCGGGTCAGGCGGACCTTGACCGGCTGGCCCAGCAGGCGGGCCATCAGGCAGGCGTGCCCTTGCACCGTCAGGTCCTCTTTGCCGCCGAAGCCGCCGCCGGTGGGGTGGCCGATCACCCGCACCTTGCCTTCGGGCAGGGCCAGCAGGCGGGCGATCTGGCGCCGGTCCTCGTAGGCGCCCTGTCCCTGGGTGTGCAGCTCGATTCCATCTTCGCGGGGCAGGGCCAGCGCGGCCTCGGTCTCCAGAAAGGCGTGTTCGATCCGCTGGGTCTGGAAGGTGCCCCGGGCGACAAAGGCCGATTCCGCCAGGATCGCCTTCACATCGCCGCCGCGGCGGTAGACGGTGGTTTCGAGCAGGTTGGCGCGGCCCGGGTGGACCCGGATCTCACTGTGCTCGGCCTGCCGGACATCGAGCAGGGGGGGCAGCACTTCGTAGTCGATCTCGACCAGGGCGGCCGCCGCCCGGGCCTGTTCCTCGGTTCGAGCGGCGACCGTGCAGAGCACGTCGGCGACGGTGCGCGTGGTCTCCCCGGCAGCGATCATCAGCGGCCAGTCGGGGGTGACCAGGCCGTTGAACCTCTCCCCGGGCACGTCGGCGGCGGTGAACACGCGGATCACGCCGGGGGCGGAAAGGGCCTTGCGGGCATCGATGGCGCGGACCCGGGCCCGCGGGTGGTCGGAAAAGCGCAGGGCGCCAAACACCATCCCCGGCCGGGTCAGGTCGGAGACGAAGGGGAACTGGCCCAGGGCCATCTCCAGGCCGAGGTACTTGACGTCGGGGGCGCCGATGCCGTGCCTCGCCGGAGCGGGATCAGCGAAAGCCCTCCCGTTCAACTCGCGGGCCGCCTGCTCCACCGCGGCCACGATGGCGTGGTAGCCGGTACAGCGGCAGAGGTTGAACTTGAGAGCCTTCACGATCTCCTCGCGGCTGGGATCGGGGCTCTTTTGCAGCAGCAGCTTGGTGCGGGTCAAAAAGCCCGGGGTGCAGAAGCCGCACTGCACCGCCCCCTTCTCCACGAAGCTGCGCGCCAGCAGTCGCTTCAACTCTTCGGGAAAGCCCTCGATGGTGGTGACGGTCTTGCCCGCCAGCCGTTTCATCGGAAACGAGCAGGAGAGGATCGGGCCGCCGTCGACCTCGACCAGGCAGGCACCGCAGAAGCCCTGGCCCGAGCAGCCGTCTTTGGCGGAGAGGATCCCCTCCACCTCGCGCAGGTAGCGGAGGAGCGTGAGGTCGGGATCGCCGGAAAAACTCCTGGACTGGCCGTTGAGGGTGAAGCCGATCATGGAAACCATACTAGCAAATGGCGCTCTCGCAAGCAAACGAAGCGGCCAAGGAAACGCAACAGGCCCCAGATCCGAAAGGTTGTCCCGGAAGCGAAGCGACCGGGGAAACGGTTATTGCCGGTCGGTTACCCGCCGGTAGTTGGCGGGATCGGTGGCCCCTTCGGTGTTGATGATCATCACCCGGGCGGTGGGTCCCAAACCCAGGAAGTCTCCCAGCGAAGCGAGCCCGGGTTCGCCCCGAATGGCCAGCAGGGCGGCCAGCCCCGCGGAGCCCGATTCGCCCGACTCGACCGGGGGATCGCCGGGCAGGGGCTTTGCGTACCGTCGCATGGCCTCGTCGGCGTACCGGTCGGGAATGGTCAGGAAGGCGTCGAGGGTGTCGCGCACGATCGGCCAGGCCAGTGGGGAGGGGACGCCGCAGTTGAGGCCGACCATGATCGATTCCTGTTTGCCGGTAGCGGGGTGGGCCTGTCCGTCGCCGCCGGCGATCGACTCCAGAAAGCAGGCCGAACTGTCGGGCTCGACGCACAGGGTGCGGGGGCGCCCGGCCCCGTAGCGACCCGCGAAAAACCAGGCCCCGGCGGCGGCCAGGCCACCGACTCCGGCGGGCAGGAGGGCCACATCGACCCCGGGGGCGGGGGGCGGGAAGAGCGATTCCTCCAACTCGTGGAACAGGGTGGCGTAGCCGAGGAGAATCCAGCCAGGCAGGTCCCAGTACCCTTCATAGGCGGTGTCCGAGACGGCCTGCCAGCCGTTGGCTTTCGCATCCCTTGCGCAGCGCAGCACGCAGTCGTCGAAGGTGCCGTCGACGATCACCACCTCGGCCTGCTCGCGGCGCAGGTGGTCGATGCGAGCAGCGGCCGATCCCTTGGGCAGGTAGATCACCGCCCGCTGGCCCAGCAGGCGCGCGGTCCAGCTGACCGCCCGGCCGTGGTTGCCATCGGTGGCGGCGCAGAAGGTGCGGGTGCCGAGAGGGGCCAGCGCCGCGGGATCGTGAAACAACCGGTCTGCCGGGAAGGGGTCGGCGAATCGGGCCTGCCATTCGCGGCGGAGGTAGCGGAAGATGGCAAAAGAGGC